>JBMFPI010000098.1:0-10403 GCA_049969195.1 Armatimonadota bacterium | reverse complement strand
TCCGTGATAACCTGAAAGAGCGCGACGTGACGCTTGAGGAATACTTGCGGCATACCGAGCAAACACTCGACGAACTTCGCGCGCGCCTCGCGGAAGAGTTTCGTAAAGTGTTTGCCACGACCCTGGTGTTTCGTGAGATAATAGAAAGAGAGAACATAAAGGTCGAGGAGGACGACATAAAAGCCGAGATCGCCGAGATGGCGCGTCAGAGGGGTGTGTCCGTCGCGGCCATGACCGCTTATGTGGATAACACCAACAGCAAGGACCGGGTCGCGGACCGTGTGAGGCGAAAAAAAGTTGTGGACTTTCTCGTGCACGCCTCCAATATTAAGAACGTGAGCGCGTAGCACGTTGTTGCGGTCGTTTTCCGCCCGGCTCAGGAGGTGTTCCCTTCGGGTAAGTGCCCTGGGGGATCAGCCCGAAAGGGGACGGCGATTACGAAAGGAGTTCGTTGACAATGGCTCTCATACCAATGGTTGTTGAGCAAAGCTCGCGCGGTGAACGCGCTTACGATATATACTCCCGACTTCTCAAGGATCGCATCATCTTCATAGGAACCCCAATTGACGACGACATAGCAAACCTCGTGATCGCACAGATGCTTTTCCTGGAGAAGGAGGACCCCGACAGGGAGATAGAGCTTTACGTCAATACGCCCGGCGGGTCCGTTATCGCCGGGCTTGCGATCTACGACACAATGCAGGTGATCCGTCCGGACGTCGCGACTCTCTGCGTTGGGCATGCCATGAGCATGGGAGCTGTCTTGCTCGCGGCCGGAGCCAAGGGCAAGAGGCTGGCCTTGCCCAACGCTAGAATAATGATCCATCAGGGCAGCGCAGGGTTCCACGGCACACCGTCCGACATCGACATTGTTGCAAGAGAAGTGCTGCGTTATAAGGCTCTCTTGATAGACATACTTTCCAAGCATACGAATCAGCCGCGCGAGAAAGTCGAAAAAGACATCGACCGCGACTACTACATGTCTGCCGAAGAAGCCGTTGAATATGGCATCATAGATAAGGTGATCACCTCGAAGTCGGGGTAAGCCATCTGGTGTTGGGTATTGAGCGAAAGGGATGCGGCCGCGCACGGACGTGAGATGTCTCTCGTAGAGCGCGCCTCCGCTACCCGGCTTTCATTGCCCGACGCCGAGTCCCCAGGGGGTTGCGAATTTGGCCAGGATCGGATATGACCGCACCGGTGAACGGTGCGCTCTCTGCGGGAAGAGCAAAGACCAGGTAAAGAAACTGCTTGTCGGCGTCTACGGCGGCATATGCGTCGACTGTGTCGAGCTCTGCGTGGATATCATCAGGGGAGGTGCCGGGCAGTCAGACAGCTTCACCGGGATGTCGGCTGTTCCGAAGCCCAAGGAGATATACCGCATACTGAGCCAGTATGTCGTTGGGCAGGAGAAGGCCAAGCGTACGCTGTCTGTGGCGGTTTACAATCATTTCAAGCGCATTAACTCCACCTCGACCGATGTGGAGCTGCAGAAGTCGAACATCCTCCTGATCGGGCCTACAGGCTCCGGTAAGACCCTCCTCGCGCAGACACTGGCCAAGATACTCAACGTGCCTTTCGCCATCGCAGACGCTACCTCGCTAACTGAGGCCGGATACGTCGGAGAGGACGTCGAGAATATACTCCTCAAGCTTCTCCAGGCTGCGGACACGGGCGACAGCATTCAGAACACGATAAAGAACGCTCAGCGCGGTATCGTCTACATCGACGAGATCGACAAAATCGCCCGCAAGTCCGAAAACCCGTCGATCACTCGTGATGTCTCGGGAGAAGGAGTTCAACAGGCGCTGCTCAAGATACTCGAGGGCACCATCGCGAGTGTTCCGCCGCAAGGGGGCAGAAAGCACCCGCAGCAGGAGTATGTGCACATCGACACGACCAACATACTTTTTATCTGCGGCGGAGCCTTTGAAGGCCTCGAAGACATAATCGCCCGACGCATCTCAGACAACGTGATGGGATTCCGTGCCACCGCCAAGAGCAGGAGGGACAGCAACGTCGGCGAGATACTTGCCCAGGTTATGCCGGAGGACCTGTTGAAATACGGTTTTATTCCGGAGCTGATCGGGCGCCTGCCGGTCGTTGCTACATTGGACGCCCTCGACGAAGACGCGCTGGTCAAGATCCTGACCCAACCCAAGAACGCGCTGGTAAAACAATACCAGAAGTTCTTCGACTACGACGGAGTGGATCTGGTTTTCACGGAAGGTGCTTTGCGCGCCATCGCCGCCGACGCCTTGAAACGAGGAATGGGTGCTCGGGCACTTCGGGCCATCTTGGAGGAAGTTATGCTCAACATTATGTACGAGATACCTTCCTGCAAAGAAGTCAAGAAGTGCATTGTGACCGAGGAAACGATCGTCAACAAGAAGGAGCCCACTCTTGTTACCTTGAGCGAGGCCAGTACGCTTACCCTCGGCGAGATCAGCAAAGCGTCCTAGAGTGCCGCGACGGACTCATACCATTTCCGAAGACGACCTGACGGAGCACACCGGATCCCGCGTTCGGAAACCGCAATCGCGCGTCCTCCCAGTCCTGCCGGTAAGGGACTGCGTCTACTTTCCTCATATGCTCTTCCCCCTTTTCTTCGGCCGCGACAAGTCCATTCGTGCGCTCGAATACGCTCTGGACAGAAACCGCCGCGTGCTGCTTGTGGCCCAGAAAGATGTTTCGGTCGAGGATCCTGTGCCCCGGGACCTCTACAGGGTGGGGACCGTCGCCGAGGTCATGCAGGTGCTGCGTGTGCCCGACGGAACCGTCCGTGTCGCGCTCGAAGGCTTGGAACGTGCAAGGATCGGATGTTTCGTCCACGAGGAGCCGTTTTTCAAAGCCAGGATCAAGCTCCTGGAGCCAAAGCCTGCCAGCGGGCCGCGGGTTGAAGCGTTGATGCGCACAGTCGTCGCCCTTTTTGACCAGGTAGTGCAGAACCAGGTAGCCCACAACGGCCGCACGATACCGCCTGAGGTGCTCATGAACGTGGTTGCCATCGACGAGCCCGGCAAGCTGGCTGACTCGATCATCCCCCACCTGCCCCTCAGAATCGAGGTCAAGCAAGACATGCTTGAGACCGTCGATGTCGTCGACCGCCTCGACAAGCTCAACATCCTTCTCGAGAACGAAATCGAAATCATCAATATTCAGCGCAATATCCGCAGCAGGGTCGAGAAGGAAATGGGCGAGGTTCAGCGCGAGTACATACTCCGCGAACAGCTGAAGGCCATCCAGCAGGAACTCGGTGAGCGCGACGGGCGCCCGAGCGAAATGGAAGAGTACAGGGCACGCATCGATGAAGCCGGAATGCCCGAAGAGGTGCAGGAGCGCGCTCTAAAAGAACTGGACCGGCTGGACAAAATGCCTTACGCGGCGCCCGAGGGTGTCGTCATCCGAAACTACCTGGACTGGCTCATCGCGCTGCCGTGGAACAAATGCACGCAGGATTCGCTTGACCTAGATCAGGCTGCGTGCGTGCTTGATCAGGACCATTACGGGCTGAACAAAGTCAAAGAACGCGTGATAGAGTTTCTGGCGGTTCGCAGGCTCACCCAGGAGCACAAGGGGCCAATTCTGTGCTTTGTCGGCCCACCCGGTGTCGGGAAAACCTCGATCGGCAGGTCCATCGCAAGGGCGCTGGGACGCAAGTTCTACAGGCTGTCGCTGGGAGGAGTGCGCGACGAGGCCGAGATAAGAGGACACCGCAGGACCTACGTCGGCGCTCTCCCCGGCCGCATCATACAGGGCATCAGAACTGTCGGCACCCGCAACCCGGTCTTCATGCTGGACGAGATCGACAAAATCGGTGTCGATTTTCGAGGTGATCCCTCCTCGGCGCTTCTCGAGGCCCTCGATCCGGAACAGAACAGCGCGTTCAGTGACCACTATCTGGAGGTTCCGTTCAACCTCCGAGACGTGATGTTTATCACTACCGCCAACGTCCTCGATACCATCCCGCCCGCGCTGCGCGACAGGATGGAGGTGATCCCGTTTTCCGGGTACATCGAGGACGAGAAAATGCAGATAGCGCGCGGGTTTCTGGTGCCCAAGCAGCTCAGCGAGAACGGCTTGAGCCGGAAGCTGCTTTCTATTGACGACTCTGCACTACGCCTTCTTATCCGCGAGTACACGCGCGAGGCCGGCGTGCGCAATCTCGAACGCGAAATCGCTGCCATCTGCCGCAAGGTTGCCAGGAATGTCGCTGGGGCGCCTGCCTGCTCAAATGGCGACTCCGAAGTCGTCTCCCCCGGTAGGAAAACCCGCAGAGAGGCCAAATGCAAGCAGCGCTCCAAGCGCATAACCGTGCGCGATAAGGACGTGAAGGCCTATCTCGGCGCGCCGCGGTTTCGCTACGGTCGGGCGGAGGCGGGCAGCGAGCCCGGAATCGCTACGGGACTCGTGTACACAGAGGCTGGAGGCGATATTGTTTCGGTCGAGGTCGCGCTAATGCCCGGCGACAAAGGCAATCTTATCCTGACCGGCCAACTCGGCGATGTGATGAAAGAGTCCGCACAGGCCGCCCTGACATTCGTCCGCTCGAGAGCGAAATCCCTCGGCGCGTCGGGGCATCCCGAACCCGGTTCGGGATGCGGTGTTCCGCGTGAGGACTCAACACCGGGTGTCGACTTCTCCAAGACGGATATACACGTTCACGTCCCGGCCGGGGCGGTTCCCAAAGACGGGCCCTCGGCGGGCGTCACGATTGCCCTTGCCATCGCCTCCGCGGTCGCCCAAAGACCTGTGCGAGGCGACATTGCAATGACCGGCGAGATCACCCTTAGAGGCCGAGTGCTCCCCGTAGGGGGCGTCAAGGAAAAAGTTCTGGCCGCGCACCGTGCCGGTATCAAGACTGTGATCCTGCCCGCCGAAAACGAGCCTGACCTCGAAGACATCCCCTCCGACGTCCGGCGCGAAATGACCTTCCACCTGGTTACCCACGCCGATGAAGTCCTCTCCCGCGCTCTTCTGCCTGCCGCCTCGTCAGCCTGAAGCCGACTGAGTGCCTGACGGCTGATCAATAGGCACTTTGTACTCGATCTCCCGGTTTTGATCGTCCCGCACGTCCCTGTGGAGCGCGAGACAGCGTCTTCAGGCACTTTCTTCGCCGGAAGGTATGGCGCGCACACGAGGATAAGTTGGCAGGGTGGCACTAAACCTGCGTGAGGAAAGGGGTACCTGATGGGAGAGAACAGCTCGAAGATCTCGCGGCGCACTTTTTTGTCTTCAACCGCAGCCGGCGTAGCGATCGTCTCGCTGCCTGAGTGGTTCACCAGGCGGGAGGCGCACGCGGCTGGCATGCGGCGCAAGAGGTTCGGACCCAACGACCAGATCAACGTGGCCGTGATCGGGCCGGGCGGAAGCAAGGGAGGCTACAAACAGGGTCTGCATGACACGGCGGCGATTGCGGCGCAGCCGGGTGTCAAGGTCGTCGCGGCATGCGATGTTGATCAGAAGCACCTGGACGAGGCCGCGGAAAGGTTCGGCCCGGACTGCCGCAAGTATCACGATTTCCGCGAACTTTTGGCGCAGAAAGACATAGACGCGGTCGTGATCGGCACGCCGGACCACTGGCACGCGTACATCAGCATTGCCGCCATGAAGGCCGGCAAGGACGTCTATTGCGAGAAGCCGCTCACGCTTACAATCGACGAGGGCAAGAAGATCGTCAAGACCTGGCGTGAGACCGGCGCGGTCTTCCAGACAGGCAGCCAGCAGCGTTCAGATAAGCGGTTCCGGCTCGCGTGTGAGCTGGTGCGCAACGGTCGGATCGGGAAGATAGTGAAGGTAGAGGTGCACCTGCCTACCGGTCCAACCGGCGGGCCTTTCCCTGTCGAGGACATCCCCCCGGATTTCGACTGGGATATGTGGCTCGGTCCCGCCCCGATGGTCGATTATACGCACCAGCGCACTCATGGCTCGTTCCGCTGGTGGCTCGACTATTCCGGCGGGATGCTCACCGACTGGGGAGCGCACCACAACGACATCGCGCAGTGGGGGCTGGGCACGGATCGCTCTGGGCCGATCAGTGTGCAGGCCTACGGGCAGGGTCCGAAGATCGGTGTGAACTGCTACGACACCATCCCCGAGTTCGACATCACGCTTATCTACGAGGACGGGGTTCACCTGCTGGTCACGAACAAGGGGCCGAACGGAGTTCACTTCTACGGCGAAGAGGGGTGGATATTCGTGAGCCGCGGGGAGATCAAGGCCAGCGACCAGAAACTTATCGACGAGCCGCTCCCTGAGAACGCCATCAGGCTCTACGAGTCAAACAACCACGCGGCGAACTTCGTGGAATGTATTCGGTCGCGCAAGCAGCCTATCTGCGATGCGGAGATCGGGCACAGGTCGGTCACGATCTGCCATTTGTGCAATATCTCTTTGCGGCTCGGCGGCCGAAAGCTCAGGTGGGACCCGGTCAAGGAAGAGTTTGTCGGCGACAAGGAAGCAAATGCGTTGCTGAGCAGACGTGCGCGGGCTCCCTGGGCGGTGTAGCGTGCGACTGCTGCGTGGAATAGCTTTTTGAAAGTGGGCGGGAGTCAGATTGCCCGGATAAAGAGGTCTTTGTGATAGAACCAAGATCAGGCGTCTATTCCGATTCGACACCCCTCAACCAAGCGGGAGAATCGCCGAAAACGCGCCTGTCGCAAGGGCCTGGACACAAAGGAGGCTGTGGACGCTGTGGAGATCGCGACAAATGTCGAGGGTGCCCGCCGTTACCGGTCTCTGTTGGCTGATGGCAAGAAAGTCAGCTGGCTCACTGTCATCGACCATCGGATGCGTATCGGTTCGGCTGTCGTAAGGATGGGCGGCATTGCGGGCGTCGGGACTGAGCCTGCGGAAAGAATGAAGGGCTACTGCCGACGGCTTATGGAAGACTCCATCGCTTATATGCGCGACGAAGGCTTCGACGTATCGTTGCTTTTCGGCATCCCTGATTTCTATCCCAGGTTCGGTTACGCGGTGTGCGGGCGCGCAAGTGTAGTCACGATGGCGACGCGCGACGCGGAGCGCGCCGGTTCGTCTCTCGGCCCCTTTGAGATCCGACCGTACTCGGGAGACGACCTGGATTCGCTGATCGACCTCTACAATCAGGCGAACCATTCGAGGACGGGCACGGTGGTCAGGGAGCGCCCGCAGTTTGAAGGCATTCGAAAGGGATCCAGGTGGGGAACAGACGCCGAGGTTATTGTCCTGGTCGACAAGGCAGGCCGATTCGCGGGATACGCGGCCTTCGACAAGAATGATGTCGACCTGATAGTCACAGAGGTAGAGGCCGTTGACCCGGCTGCGTTCCCGAACGTGCTCTACGAGTTTGCCCGGCTTGCGATAGAGCGTCGGACTGGCTCGATTGCTATGTATCTGCCGCCTGACCACCCGTTTGCCGAGTTTTGCCACCGGTATGAGTGCAAGGTGACCCTGGAGTACCGCCGGTGCGGCGGTGCGATGATGCGCATCATCAGCCAGGACAGCCTGTTCGGGAAAATCTCCGGCGAGTTGGCCGCTCGAATCGCGGATTCACGCTTCGCACGCGATTCCGTCAGGCTCGGGCTGCATACGGATCTGGGCGATACCTGTCTTGAGATTGAGGCGGGAAACGTAACCCCGCGTCCCGGGACGTCCGCCGGGGACTATATAGAGCTTCCGCAGTCAAGACTTGCGCAACTGGTGATGGGCTATCGGTCCGCTCGCGATCTCATGACCGAACCCGATGTATCGTTCCACGGCAATGCGTTGTCTCTGGCGGAGGTGTTGTTCCCCAAGCAAAATGCCTACGTGTGGGCGGCGGACCATTTCTGAGACGGCACGACGATGCTGATGCGTGTGGACAGCCTGCGCGCGGGCTACAACGGCGCCGAGGTGCTACGGGGTATTTCGCTCGATCTCGAGCACGGCGATTTCCTGGGTGTGATCGGGCCGAACGGCAGCGGGAAGACTACGCTGTTGAGGTGCATGTCACGCACCCTGGAGCCGCTCTCAGGCCGAATCGAGCTCGACGGGCGTGACATCTACTCAATTCACCCGCGCGAGTTTGCCAGGCGAGTGGCCGTGGTGCCCCAGGACACAGTGGTCGCGTTCGACTTCTCGGTCCTTGAAATCGTGCTGATGGGCCGATCGCCTATGCTGGGGCGGTTCGCGGTCGAATCGACGCACGACACGTCCATTGCTCTCCGGGCGCTCGAGCTCACGGGCACGGCTCACTTGCGCGACAGATCAATCAACGCGCTCTCCGGAGGCGAGAGACAGCGCGTGATGGTCGCGCGGGCGCTGGCTCAAGAGCCCCAGGTACTGCTGCTCGACGAACCGACCTCCCACCTGGACATCAGTTTCCAGTTCGAGATAATGGACCTGATCCGGCGTCTCAACAGGGACCACGCTCTCACCGTGCTCGCAGTGCTACACGACCTGAACCTTGCGAGCGAGTATTGCGACCGGTTGGTGCTTGTCGGTGATGGCCGGGTGCAGGCGTCCGGTACGCCGGAGCAGGTCGTCACCGCCGAGCACATTCGCCGCGTCTACGGGGCTGAGGTGTGGGTACGCAGACATCCGACCACGCACAGGCCGTACGTCATTGCGGGGGTCTGCCGCAGATCGCCGGAGCCGACCGAGTCGTTCGACAGGCCCATCAGGGTTCACGTAATCGGCGGCGGTGGCACTGCGGCGCCCATCGTGGCGAAACTCGTGCGGCGCGGGTATCAGGTGAGCTGCGGGGTGCTGAACGAGGGCGACGCGGACCGCGAGGTCGCCGACGCGCTCGATGTGCCCTATGTTCCGGAGCGCGCGTTCTCGCCGATAACGCCGGAATCGGATGCTGCACACCTGCGGTTAATACAGGCTGCCGATGCTGTCGTGCTGACCGATCTGCCAGTCGGCCAAGCAAACCTCGCCAACGTGCGTGCTGCACGAGACGCGGCGCGCTCCGGCAAGAGCCTCTTCGTGCTGCGGCCGGGTTCTGTGGTTGAGCGCGACTTCACCGGCGGTCGCGCCGCTGACCTGATTGGCGAGGCCCTCTCGGCCGGCGCGCGCTCAGCTCAGACCATCGACGATCTGCTGGCAATGCTCGAGGAGATCGCGCCCTGACCCCCGCCCAAATACCGGTTTTCCGCCCTGCCCAACCCGCTGGCACGCCTCGTGCACGATCCTCTTATGGAAATAAGTCCCGGCGCTGAAAGCGAGCTCAGTGCCAGATCGTGCAGGTGGTCGATGTCGCGAGAGAACGGCTTTCTCATTCTGGTAAACGCGGTTGCGCTGGGTGTCCTCGTAATGCTGGGGAACGCACTAGTCAACTGCGCCAACCACATACCGATGCCCCCCGGGCGGTAGTGGGCGCGATTCGCAAGCTCGGCTTTGCGTTTGCGGTCGAGGGGGTCGTATTCCGTGTGCTGATCCCAGTCGCAAGCGCGGTGTTCGACCGCATACACAATGCTCGTTTTCGTTGGTGTCCGTAGCGGCGTTTTCCAAGCTGCCAGATCACACCACTGACGGCGCGGTTTGAGGTCGCAGCCCGGCTTACTACCCTCCCAAGACCCGATTGAACGCCTGTACTATGTTCGCGCCGGTAAACCGGACCGTGCGAGGCCCGATTCGCTCAACACCGTCGCGTTCTCTGATCGCATCCGCCGTGTCGTTTCTCACGTAATCGACCTCGATGACGACCGGCGAAGTCAGCTTTACGGGTCGAATTGAGGGAATCTTCGCTACTGCAAGCCGGGATTTCTCAGTGATCAAATCGAGCACCGCAGGCTGGGGCAGCAGCCTGGCACAGTGGCGGCTGATGCCGTATTTGACCACCGCGCACTCGACGTCGGGACCGATCGCCTTGGCTTCTTCGCACGCCTTGTCATCCCCGGAAACCATCACGAAAGGCACATCGAAATGTCCCGCGCAGGCGGCTGCCAGACCGATTTCGCCCATCGGACGGCCGTTGACGCGCATCTCCACCCACGTCTCGGAGTACATAGTGTGCTCCAGAACCGCCCCCTGCGTGCCAGCCATCGCGTGAGATCCGATTTGAAACAGCCCTGAGTACGAAGCATCCAGGTCCTGCAGGTACTCTGTCCACGGAACGCCCTGGATGTATGTGGCACCGGGGTGGAGGTCTTCGTAGAGGAAGTTGACTGCGTTGTTCGCACCGTGGCCGTCTAGGACGACGATTTCTTTTGCGCCTCCGGCGAGTGCGCCCTGGACCGCCGCGTTGATCTCTCTCGTGAGCCATTCACGGGCTTTTTCATATGCGGCGCCGCCGGCGAACGTCTGCGTCTTGTTCACGACGCCGCCGACCCCCTCTAGATCAGCCAGAATATAGATCCTCATAGCAGCGTAAGCGTCAAACCGCCCCCACCTTGACAGAAGCTACGATGGCGCGACTTGGTCGAGCGGCAGTGTAGGAT
>JBMFPI010000097.1:0-10403 GCA_049969195.1 Armatimonadota bacterium | reverse complement strand
CGATCTCGGGCACGACCCCTCCGAATCGCGCGTGCAAATCGGTCTGGGATGCGATCACGTTCGAAAGAATCTGGACGCCATCCTGGACTACCGCAGCGCTGGTTTCGTCGCAGCTTGTCTCGATGCCGAGGATTCTCACGCCACTTCCTCGACCGCGCTAGGGCGCAGCTCCTTCGCCAGCCGATGCTTGATGGATCGGTAACTTGCCTGGAACTCAGGAGCTGCCATGTTGTCCACCCACATCACTATGGCGTTTTCGTGGTTGTCGGTGTAATAGCCGCGTCGAATGGCAACCGGAATAAACCCGAACTTGCGGTAAAGCGTCTGGGCCGCCTCGTTGGACTGCCTGACTTCCAGAGTCGCCCGCCTTGCCCCGCGTCGGAGCGCTTCGTCCAGGAGATCGATGAGAAGCTGCTCCGCTATGCGGCGTCTGCGGTGCGTCGGTGCTACAGCCAGCGTGATGATGTGGGCCTCGTCCATTATCATCCACATCCCGCCGTAGCCGACTATCTCGGAGTCCGACAGGGCAACGACATAATGGGCCGCGCGATTGGAGATCTCGGTCAGATACGCACTCTCACTCCACGGCTTTGGGAAGCACTGGCGCTCGATTTCCATTACCCGGGGCAGGTCTGCCTGCCGCATCTCACGAAGCTCAACCGCACAAGCCAACTCGCATCTCCGCAATGAAGAGTAGTCCAGCGGTAGTCTAGCATGCCCAGGAGGGTCTGTCAACGCGCCACTTACCCGTGAGGCGGTTGCGATAATCGCGTTCTCGCCGATTCTCCTAGTTGGGCGAAGAATGTCGGGTCGCCGAAGACGCGGCGTTTTTGTATGCTGCGGGACCGGCTGCGCGCACGGTCGTCCCCGCCTCGCACCCGCCTGAGTTCCCGCAGCAGATGAACACAAAGAAAAGACAAGTCGGCTCCCGTGTCCGGAATGATTATCTCGCAATACAACGCTGAATAGCCTCCCCGGTCTGTCGGCATTCGGTTCCCGCACGGTGCGGGGCTGTCTACCGCTTCGAGATCCATCTTATGCAGCGCTCCGGATAGAACCGCCAGAGCCTGTCTGTTGCCTCCTTGATACCTATGCGAGGCCGGGCGACTACAGGACCGAGGTCGACGCCGTCATCCAGGACGTACAGCCGATCTCCGAGCAGGTCTTCACCGTTGAGGGACAGGTCGATTCCCATCGCCCGGGCAAGCTTGCCGGGGCCGCTGCAAAGGTCTTCCAGACGATCCGTACCGCGGTTCCGCCGCATGATGTCGATTCCCTCGAGCGGCTCGAGTGCGCGGATCAGAATCGCCTCGGCGACGCCCACGGGCTGCGTCACGAAGTTCAGACAGTAGTGGTTGCCATAGGTAAAGTACACATACGCGTGCCCCGGCTCCCCGAACATGGCCCGGTTGCGTGCGGTCATCCCCCGGCACGCGTGGCAGGCCGGGTCGTTGTGCAGATAAGCCTCCGACTCCACGATACGCCCGGAAATGGCGCCATCCGGCGTCTGATGCACCAGCACCTTTCCCAGGACCGACTTTGCTGCGTCGACGGTGTCCTGCAGATAGAAATCGCGTTCCAGCTTCCGAATCATCTTGCCGACAAGGTGCAGTCTACCGTGAGCAACCCGCGCTGTCAATCGCGCCGCGAGTAAGCTCATTACGACACTAACGCAAACCCGGCGTTTTCGGCGATTTGAAGTTCCTCAACCAGGCGGCAGGATCGCCGGAAACGCGCCCGTTATGCAACAGTCAAGAGGATCGTGAAGGAACACGCGTCCTGACCGCCGAACCGGAGCCTTGGGTATGGCCGGATGACGCCTTGTTTGACGGACGTCCAAGGAGGACTGCGAGCGATGAAAAGGATGAGCAGGCGAGAGTTTCTCAAGACCAGCGGCAGGACGGCGCTGGGAGTAGGACTGGGAGCGATGGTAGCGGGCGCTGCGGCGAAGGGCGCACAGGCGGCACCGCGCAAGGCCAGCGCGAACGACAAGATCATAATGGGCTTCATCGGCATGGGCGGGATGGGAATGGCCAATATGAACCACTTCCTCGAGCAGCCCGATGTCGAGGTGATGGCTGTCTGTGACGTAGATTCGGGGCGCCTGGCAAATGCGGCTGCCGAGGTCGAAAAGAAGACTGGGAAGCGACCTCAGGAGATCCACGACTTCCGAAAGCTTCTCGAGATCAAGGATATCGACGCGGTTTGCATTTCCACGCCGGACCACTGGCACGCCCTGAATATGATCATGGCAGCGGAGGCTGGCAAGGACGTCTACCTCGAGAAGCCGATCAGCCACGACATAGTCGAGGCGAAGTGCATGGTAGCGGCGGCGCGCAAGTACGGCACTGTGGTGCAGTGTGGAACGTGGCAGCGCAGTGTGCAGCACTTCGTGGACGTCAACTCGTTCATTCACTCCGGCAAGCTCGGCAAGATTCGCATCTGCCGTGCTTGGACCCTGGGCGGAGCGGGCGTCGGAAAGGTCAAGCCGCAAGATCCGCCGAAGGAGCTTGACTACGATTTCTGGGTCGGCCCCGCGAAATTCGAACCTTACCGACCTAATGCCTGCCACGGCAATTTCAGATGGTTCTTCAACTTCGCCGCAGGGCTCACAGGCGATTGGGGCGCCCATATGCTGGATACCGTGCTGCAAGGTATGCGTGACTGGCATCCGCTAGAAGTGGCGTCCTACGGCGGCAAGCTGGTTGCCGGAGAGGATGACGACCGCACCACGCCCGACACTCAGATCGCCATATTCAGGTTTCGCGATTGGCTTTTGCAGTGGGAGATACATGTCGGCGAGCCGGGCCTCGACGGCGGCGGCCACCACGGCGCGGAGTTCATCGGCGATAACGGCATCCTGCGTGTTGACCGCGGCGGGATCAACTACACACCCAAAGGCGACGCACCCAAAGAGGGGCCGACAACCGTCGACAAACTGACCTCCGACCACTGGCGCAACTTCCTGGACTGCGTCAAGAGCCGCGAGTTGCCCAGGTCCGACATCTATACCATGGCTTACTCGAACGCGCTGTGTCACCTCGCGAATCTCGCATATCTCATCGGCCGAAGCGTAAAATGGGACGGCGAGAAGCAGGAGGTCATCGGGGACAAGAAGGCGATGCAATGCCAGTCGTATTATCGCGAGTATCGCAAGCCGTGGAAGCTGCCGAGATACGACAAGGAAAAGATATGAGGGCACGGGTAGCCCATCGGCCGGGGTGTTGCGATGGACGCGTTCTACCGCAACAACTTTATTGGCAGAACCACATCTTTCCATTCCCTATTGAGAGAGGAGATCGATAAGTGATAGGACACACAACACTTGCGTCGCTGCCGAAGCTGCGCGACTACAAGAGCTTGAGGATCTCGAGCTGGGATACCAGCGGCGGCAACACCGACGCCTGGCGGATCGAGCCGGGCGAGAAGAAGGTGCTGGCCGACATTGAGGGTGCCGGCTGCATCAAGCATATTTGGATGACCCTCGGCATAAAGAACGAGGATTACTGCCGGCGGATCGTGCTGCGTATGTACTGGGACGGCTGCGAGGAACCCAGCGTTGAGTGCCCCATCGGCGACTTCTTCGGGCTCGGCCACGGGATGCGCAAGAACTTCATCAGCGCGCCTCTACAGATGAGCCCGCAGAACGGCAAGGGCTTCAACTCGTGGTGGCCGATGCCTTTCAAGAAGAAGGCAGTGATCGAGGTCGAAAACCAGGGCACGGAGCCTTACAATCACTATTTCTACATTGACTACGAGCTTTATCCGTCCTCAGATTCCGTCAAGGATATGGCCTACTTTCACGTTCAGTGGCGCAGGGAGGCAGACACCAAAGGCTGGGCATTCGAGGAAGGGAAAAGCTACGCGGACGGCTCCATCCGGGAAGACAGCCGTTTCTTCAACAAGGACGGCAAAGACAACTACGTCATCTGTGAGATAGAGGGCGACGGCATCTATTGCGGTGCCCATCTGGATATCGACTGCTTCCAGCGCAACCCGAACGACTGGTACGGCGAGGGCGACGATATGATCTTCATCGACGGAGAAAAGTGGCCGCCCAGCCTTCACGGAACCGGCACTGAGGACTGGTTCCACTGCGCGTACTGCCCGACTCAGGAATACAACGCGCCGTATCACGGGATTATACTCTACTCGGGCAACGACAACTGGCGATGGAAGGGCAAGAACACGGTGTACCGCTATCACATCGAGGATCCGCTGCGCTTCCGAAAGAGCATCCGGGTCACCATCGAGCACGGCCACGCCAACAAGCTCTCCAACGACTACTCCAGCACGGCGTATTTCTATCTCTCGAAGCCGCGCAGGGGCGGCCCGCCGCTCCCGCCTGTAGAAGAGAGGCTGCCGCGGCCTAGCGAGCCTCAGTACGCACCCGACGCGAAGTAGGCCGGAACCACGTTTTGCATGCTGCGGGAACTTAGCGCGGCGAAGGTTCGCCGGGTTTCCAATGGCCCAGCCGTTCCCGCAGCATAGCAATTGCCGGAAACGCTGGGTTTAGATTCTATCGGAACGACCCAGTGCAGGGACTGTTCAGTTCCGTGGGAATTATGTCATGCTGAACTTGTCTCAGCGTCCAGTTGCCAAAGGGATGGATCCTGGATCGAGTTCAGGATGACGGGCTCGCGGGCGGTTGTGCTTGCAAGACCGGACTGATACCAGTCGCGGGATCGCTTTACAAGCTGAGGCTGTTTCACTTATCATACCTGGGGTCAGAATGCTCGTCGACGTTCCCAAACTCAGAGAGCGTTCGGTCGCAGCCGGTCGGCTGCCTGGGCGGATAACGCCCAGGGCTGTGCTTCTGGCTCTGGCGCTGATGGTTGCGAACGACTACTGGATCGTGCAGCTCGAGGTTGTCCGATACTCGTTCGCCACTTACGCCGCACCGTTCTACAACTGTGTCTTCACGCTGCTCGTAATCACCGCCCTGAACTCGCTCGTGAAGAAGCGTTTTCCACTGGTTGCCTTCACGCGCGTGGAAATGATGACAATCTACGTGATGCTGTCCATTTCCAGCGCCGTATGCTCGCACAATATGATGGAGATTCTGGTGTCGCTGATGGGCTTTGCCCACTTCTTCCAGACGCCGGAGAACAACTGGGGCAACCTCTTCATCGACCGACTCCCGCGCTGGCTGACCGTCAGTGACCGCGAGTCGTTGCACCATTTCTACTATGGCAACTCGAGCCTCTACCGTGCGGAGAACTTTCTACCGTGGCTCGTGCCGGCGCTTGCGTGGTCGGCGTTTTGCGCGGTGCTGCTTATCACAATGCTCTGCCTAAACACGATCCTCAGGAAGCAGTGGATCGAGTCGGAGAGGCTCAGTTTCCCGATAGTGATGCTGCCGCTAGAGATGACGGCGGAGTCGGGTGAGCTTTTCCGCAACCGTTATATGTGGATCGGATTCGCCATATCCGGTGCGATTACGCTGGTCGCCGGGCTGAACTTCCTGTATCCGTCCATCCCGTGTATACGCATTGTCCGCACCAACATTGGAAGGTTCATAACCGAGCCGCCGTGGAACGCGATGGGCAATATCCCGATGGGATTCTACTTCTGGGCGATCGGAATCGCGTTCTTGATGCCGCTGGAGCTGTCGTTTTCGTGCTGGGTGTTCTACTGGATCATAAAGCTCGAGCTCGTGTTCTCGCGCGCGATAGGCCTGCACGAGGTGCGGGTGCTAGGTGGGGGCTTCGACACAGGATATCCCTTCCTGCAAAGCCAGGAATGGGGAGCATACATGGGCTTTTTCGTGATGAGCATGTGGGCGAGCCGACACTACCTGGCACGAGTATTCAGGACCGCCTTTCTGGGCACGAAAGAGGAAGACGATTCCCGCGAGGCAATCAGCTATCGCGCGGCAATCCTTATTGCCCTGGCCGGATTTGTGTTCCTGGGGGCATTCGCATACGCTATAGGAATGTCCCGCTGGGTTATTTTCGTATTTTTCTTGTTCTACTTCATTTTCGCGATTATCTGCAGCCGCATCCGGGCGGAGCTCGGTTTCCCAACGCACGATATGCACTTTATGCAGCCGCAGCATCTGCTTTTGACTGTCGCGGGCACGGAGAAACTCGGAACCAACAACCTCGTCGGCTTCTCCCTGTTCTTCTGGTTTAACCGCACCTACGCAAGCCATCCCTCACCGCACCAGATGGAGGCCCTCAAGATAGCCGAGCGAACCCACACCCCCGCACGGCAGTTCTTCATCGCGGTAGTGATCGCCTCGATCTTCGCAATGCCGGTCGGATTCTGGATGTTGCTCCACACGTACTTTATCAGGGGCGGAGCCACCGCGAACATGGAACAATGGGCGATGGGATTCGGCAGCAACTGCTGGACGCAACTCGAAAGATGGATAACACAGCCGTTTCCTCCCAACCCGACTGCGATGGGCTTCGTGGGAGTCGGCTTTGGGGTCTCGATGCTGCTGGGTTGGTTGCGGCTGAGATACCTGGGCTTCCCTTTCCATCCGCTGGCCTACGCGATAGCTCCAAGCTGGGGCGTGGCACAGCTATGGATGCCGCTTCTGATCGGCAGCACGGCCAAGTTCTTCATCCTGAAGTTCGGCGGGCTGAAGACCTACCGCCAAACCCTGCCGTTCTTCTTCGGGCTGATTCTCGGCGAGATAACGGTCGGCAGCCTGTGGACGCTTGTCGGTATCGCGCTCAACGTGCCGACCTATGATTTCTGGCCGGGCAGATACCAGTAGCCTACATCATCAGGCCATTGCGATAGGCGCGTTTTCGGCGATTCCTCCCGATAAATCGAGGGGCGTCATATCGAGGAAAACCTTGGATTTCCGCTCTATCGCAAGAACCTTACTACAGGCCCGCGCCTCATTGCGGCACCAGGCCCTCTGTGATGCGGAAGATATCCAGGTAAACTATGAGCACGGCAAGCAGCAGCACAGTGGTGAAACCGACAAGCGCCACCGCCTGAGCCTGCTGAGGTGTCAGCCGCTTCCGGCGGATGGCCTCGATGATGAGAATGGCTATCAGCCCGCCGTCCAGAATAGGGATCGGTATGAGGTTGATGAAGGCAAGGCTCAAACTGAGCATCCCGGCCATATCAACGACGTAATACGGCCCAAGGGCTACCGACGAGGCCGTTGCCCTGGCTATCATGACTGGCCCGCCTACGTCGCTGGCGATCTGCTTGCTTGTCAAGACTCTCACCAGATATGCAACCCGCTGGCCGAACTCGCGCAGCCCTCGCGCAACCGACTCGCCGAAACCCGCCCTCACGAGAGTAGGAGCCGGAAGAAAGCCGAGCAGGCCCACGGTATCGTAGTAACCGAAGCGCATCGCCGCGATGTCCTCGGGAGTGGGTCTGAATCGAATGGGCTCCTCAAGCCCTTCACGCTTGACCGCGATTTCCGGACTTCGACCCTTGCTGCGCGAGGAACGAATGATATCGAGCATCTGCTCGCCGGTCTTTATCTCGACACCGTTTATGCTGTGGATCCAATCGCCCTGCCGCACTCCGGCCCTGCCTGCCGTAGTAGTGCTGCGGATGGCGCCATCGCCGCTTTCGGCAACGCCGCCGGGGAAACCCCATCTTGCGCCGGCGAGGCTCACCCACTGGATATCGGGTTTCGCTTTGACCGTGACGTGTTTGCCGGCGCGCAGGAGTTCGAGCGCAACTTCCTGATTTGCTTTCGCCCTCACCGCGCGGACCATGTCCGGGCCGCTTAGAATCCTGCGCCCGTCAATGGAGAGCAGCACGTCGTTCGGCATTATCCCGGCTCTCCTGGCGGCGCTGTGCTCGCCCAGGTTTTCTACCAGGGCACGCTCTCGCAGCATAAAGGACCAAGTGGCCCCGAGATACATAACGTTCCACTGCGGCGTGCCGACCTTGACGAACCTGCTTCCCCGCCGCTCCACAAGTAGCCTGACCTTCCGGCCCGGGCGACGATGGATGTAGTCGATCATCTGCCTGCCGCGCTTGATTTCGTCGCCGTCGATTTGCAGTATCCGGTCCCCGGCCCTCAGACCAATGCGTGCAGCCTCCGTCTTTGGATTGACCTGGCCGACTCGAGCCTCGGGCAAGCTCAGGTCCGGAAAGCCCCAGTAGACCCCGACGAACAAGAACGCCACCACGGCAAGCAAGAAACTCATCAGAGGCCCCGCAAAGACGACCAGCATCCGCCTGGAGATAGGCTGGGCCTGGAAACCGTCCGGAACGTCCTCCTGACCGGGCTCCATCCCCGCAAGCCTGACGAACCCGCCCGCGGGAACCAGTCGGATCGTGTAGTCTGTTTCGTTTCTCCTGAAAAGCGTCAGCAGCCTGGGCCCGAACCCGAAGGCAAGCTCTTCGACCCTGATCCCAACCAGCTTGGCCGTAGCGAAATGCCCCAGCTCGTGACAGAGCACCAGCACGCCGAATATCAAGATAAGGGCTATCGCCGTCTCAACAATCAAGTATCCGTTCTCCAGTCAGCGCTGGTTATTGCTGCCGTGATACCTCAAGAGCCGTCGGCCGGTGCGCCGTGACCCTTTGTCGGCCCCGCGAGGCGCACGCCGGCTCGTCCCGGTCTCTGCCGAACCCAACCGCGTCTAACAAGACGCAGGCTGCCGGCGCGCGGGTCAGGACAGCAAACTTCTGCGCGTTTCCGCATCAACAGCGTATATCTCATCGAGCGAGGGCCGCTGACGAGGCGTGTGCTTCTCCATAGCCTGCCGCACAATCCGGGGGATGTCCAGAAATCCGATCTTGCCCGAAAGGAACATATCCACCGCAACCTCGTCGGCAGCGTTCATCACAACCGCCAGCGTCCCCCCTACCCTGGCCGCGTCCATCGCAAGCGCAAGGCACTCAAATCTGTCAAGATCAGGCGGGCCGAATGTCAGCGAAGCGGCCTCGACTATATCAAGTCGGGGCAACCCGGTATCGATCCTCTCCGGATACGTCAGCGCATACTGGATCGGCACCCGCATGTCCGGAAGGCCCAACTGCGCGATAACCGACCCGTCGCAGTAGCGGACCATCGAATGCACGATGCTCTGAGGATGGATAACAACCTCCACCTGGTCCGGCTCAACCCCGAAAAGCCATTTAGCCTCGATTATCTCCAGCCCCTTGTTCATGAGGGTTGCCGAGTCCACGGTAACCTTTCGACCCATTTTCCACGTCGGATGCGCCAGCGCCTGCTCCGGGGTTACACCGGCCATCTCGTCCCTGGACATATCGCGAAACGGGCCTCCGGACGCCGTAAGGAAGATTCGCTCTATGCTGCGGCGGTCCTCTCCGTTGGTGCACTGAAAGATCGCGGAATGCTCGCTGTCGATAGGCAACACGGCGGCACCGCGGCGCTCGGCAGCATCCATGACGAGATGACCTGCCGCAACCAGGACCTCCTTGCTCGCCAGCGCAACGTCTTTCCCGGTCTCCAGCGCGCGCAAAGTCGGCGACAGGCCCGGGGTCCCCGCTACGGACACAACTATTCTATCAGCTTCGTCGAGTGCGGCAAGCTCCTCAAACCCTGCAGACCCGACGCACAGACGCGCTTGGGTTCCTGCCAGAGCCTCCGCCACGCGGCCATAGAAGGTTTCGTCACCAAGAGCTACCGCCTGCGGCCTGAACTCAAGTGCCTGCCGGATCAGCAGATCGGCGTTCGACCACGCGCCGAGGCC
Organism: Armatimonadota bacterium; assembly: GCA_049969195.1. GTDB lineage: Bacteria > Armatimonadota > UBA5829 > UBA5829 > UBA5829 > CALJES01. The sequence goes on along the minus strand of JBMFPI010000097.1, from coordinate 753 downwards.
CACTACCCTGACCCTGTCGCGGCCGAGCCGCCGCGCCACATCCAGCACCTGATTTCCGATTGAACCAGTCGATCCTAGAACACAAATCCGGGTTGGAATCACGGCACACGCTCCGCACCGCTCTTAATAGTCACGAACATTTTCTCCGGTGACGCACTATCGGAACACGCCAGGCCGAGGCGGTGCACTTTTCGCACACGCCGTGTGGGCGAACAGCCCGATATTACCTCGATTTCGCCGGACTGAAAAATAATCGCAGGCTATTGCGATAAGCGCTTCTTCGGCGATTCTCCAGCCCAGTCCGGGAGCTTCGAATCAGCGTAGACTCCGAGTTTGCGTCCTATCGAAACAACCTAAGTAATCCGCCCCGCATTGAAATCGGTTCGCTACGACCAGCATACTACACGAAGCTGCAGGATATGACCCGAGGCCCGGCGTCCTCCGCATGCTCAGCTCTCGACCACCGCGCCAAACTTGCGAGTGCGTTTCTGATAGTCCGCAATCGCCTTGACCAGGTCGTCCTTCGTAAAGTCTGGCCAGAGGGTCTGGGTTACGTACAGCTCCGTGTAGGCACACTGCCATAACAGGAAGTTGCTGATCCTCATCTCGCCCGCGGTTCGGATCAACAGATCCGGGTCCGGCAGTTCGGGGTGATACATCAGACCGGAGATGAGCTGCTCGTCTATGTCGTCGGGTTCTATTTCGTTCCGCCGAACCATCTCGGCGGCGTACCGAGCCGCATCGACGATCTCA
>JBMFPI010000096.1:0-10479 GCA_049969195.1 Armatimonadota bacterium | reverse complement strand
AGTCTACTCACACAGTATCTTGCCGATCCCCTGGGCATCGACGATCCTTCCCCCGGTTTTTCCTGGAAAATCGAGTCGGACCGGCGCGGCTTTCGGCAGGCCGGTTATCAGGTCCAGGTTGCATCAAGCGGGGACTTGTTGGAGGCCGACAAGCCCGACATGTGGGACAGCGGCAGAATCGCTTGCGGGGACCAGGTCGGCATTTGCTACTCCGGGAAGGAGCTTCAGAGCCGAACCGAGTACTTCTGGCGAGTTCGTGTATGGGACGAAAAGGGGACCGTGAGTGATTTCAGCGAGCCTCAACGGTTTGAGATGGCTTTCTTGAAGCCTGACGACTGGGTTGCGAAATGGGTCGGCTGCCGGGGACTTGAAGGCGGCAACGGGTATCATTCGAAGTTCGCCGAGACCGCGGACACCATTAAGTGGGTCCAGGTGGACCTTGGCGAGCGGAGGTGTTTCACTACTGTCGTTCTCTGGCCGGCGCGCCCATACAACTGGAAGCACGATGCCTCCGCCTTCGGATTCCCTGTGCGGTATCGTATCGAGTGTGCTGACGACCCCGATTTCACGACTTCACGGGTCATCGAGGATCGGACCGAAGCGGATCAGGCTGTTACCCCGCTTGTCCCGGTCGGCATTCCCGTAGGTGAGCAAGTCGCACGGTATGTGCGCGTGGTTGCGACTAAGCTCGACCACCCAAAGGACACCGCGCCTTTCTTTGCCCTTGCCGAGCTTGAGGTGCTGGACGCACAGGGCCGCAACATAGCCCTGGGCTCCCCGGTGACAGCGCTCGATAGCATCGAGGAATCGGGTTGGGGCAAGCAAAAGCTGACCGACGGCGGGCGAGTCTCGCGAGAACCTGGGGGCGCGGCTCCGATGCTGCGTCGGGAGTTCCATATCAGCAAGCCGATCAAGAAAGCGCGCGCGTACGTCACAGGCCTCGGTTACTACGAGCTCAGGATCAACGGCAAGCGAGTTGGGGACCGCGTTCTGGATCCGCCATACACCAACTTCGACAAACGGGTCTATTACAGCGTCTACGACGTCACCAAGCTTGTCAAACGCGGGCCCAACTGTGTCGGCGCAATGATCGGGCAGGGTTGGTGGCGCAGAGGGCCGAGGCTTCTTGTCCAGATCGAGGTTAGTCATAGTGATGGTTCATCCGCGCGTGTGGTCACCGACGACCAGTGGCGCTGGGCCCCGAGTCCCATTATAGCGAACTCGATCTACCACGGCGAAACGTACGACGCTCGGCTGGAGCAGCCAGGTTGGGACATGCCGGGCTTCGACGATTCGGCCTGGGCTCGCGCGGATCTTTTTGAAATGCCCGGCGTCGAGCTCTCCGTCCAGACGATCCAGCCGATCAAAGTGGTTCAGACACTCAATCCGAAGAAGATACACGAGCCGAGACCGGGCGTGTGGGTTTTCGATTTCGGCCAGAACTTCTCCGGCTGGTGTCGGCTGACGGTCTCCGGACCTGCAGGCACGAAGATCACGCTGAGGCACGCCGAGAACCTCTATCCTGACGGGACCGTCAACCAGGAGAATCTGCGCTCCGCAAAGGCGACCGATACCTGGATCCTCCGTGGGCAAGGAACGGAAGTTTTCGAGCCGCGTTTCACCTACCACGGCTTTCGATACGTCCAGATGGAGGGTTTTCCGGGAACACCCACTCGCCAATCAATCAGGGGATGCGTCGTTCACACGGCCCTTGAGCCTCGCGGCAGCTTCGCCTGCTCCAACAGGCTGCTTAACCGTATTCAGGATGCGTGCGTATGGGGCGAGAGAACCAACTTTCACGCCGTCCCGACCGATTGCCCTCAACGCGATGAGCGCCAGGGTTGGATGGGCGATGCGCAGGTCTCGGCCTATGCGATGCTCTACAACTTCAACATGCCGCCTGCGTACTCCAAGTTCCTGCGCGACATTCAGGACGCTCAAGGCGAAGACGGCCGCATACCGGACACGGTTCCGCACGTTTGGGGATCCAATCCCGGCGATCCGATGTGGGCTGCGGCCTATCCGATCATCCTATGGCAGACCTACCTTCATACCGGAGACAAGTCGCTGCTGCGACGGCACTATGACGGTGTGAAACGCTACGTGGCGATGCTCCGGAGCGAGGCCGGGGACTCATACCTGATCACGCGCAACAACTACGGAGACTGGATCGCTGTCACCGAAACACCCAAAGAACTTATCTCGACTGGCGCGTTCTTGCTCGTGACGGATATCTTGATGAATCTCGCCAGGGAGCTTGGCAAGGACGGTGACGCTGCGGACTGCGCGGACTTGCGCGAAAGGATCGCCACGGCGTTCAACACTAGGTTCTTCGATGAGAAGACCTCTAGCTACGGCAACGGAAGCCAGCTCTCGAACGCGTTGCCGCTTGCTCTGGGCATCGTGCCCGAGAAACACAGGCGAGAGGTGCTCGACCACCTCGTAAAAGACATAGAATCCCGGCAGGGTCATCTGTCGACCGGTTTTGTCGGCACTCCGTTTCTGATGAGGGTGCTGGCTGAGAACGGACGTGCAGATCTGGCCTATACGATAGTGACCAGGGAGGACTACCCGAGCTGGGGCTATATGATCGCGAACGGCGCCACCACGATCTGGGAGCTGTGGAAGTACGAGGTCGGCCCCGGCATGAACTCGCATAACCACCCGGCCCTCGGTTTCGTCAGCGGCTGGTTTTACGAAACACTGGCCGGCCTTGCGCCTGATCCACGGCGGTCCGGCTGGCAGCATTTCACCGTCAAGCCGCACGTCGTTGGGGATCTCAGGTGGGCAAGAGGTAGGGTGGATACTGTCCGCGGGGTTATCGAATCGAGCTGGAAACGCACGCCCGACGGGCTCACGCTCTGGGTAACCGTTCCGCCGAACAGCAATGCGACAGTTTTCGTTCCCACGCTGGGCAAGCGGAATCCAGAAATCGTAGAAGGCGGAAAGCTTGTTTGGCGACACGGCAGGTTCACTCCGCGGGATGGAATCGAGACCGCCAGAGATGCCGGCGAGTGGGTGAAGTTCGAGGTGGGTTCGGGAACGTACGTATTTGAGATCAAGTAGGGCCCGCACCAACCCGTGATATAGGTTGTTGCGATAGAACGCAAATCCGGTGTTTGCGGCGGTTCTCCTTGTTAGTTGAGGGGCGTCGAGTCGCCGAAAACGCGGCCATCGCGAGAGCCGCATAAGGGTGTCAGTTCAGTCGTGCAGGCGCAAACGCCCAAGACTCTGTCATCCTGAACTGGATTCAAGATCCATCCCTTCCGCACCGGCTTGCTGAAAACAAGTTGAGCATGACGCGATTCCTGCGGAACTGAACCGAAGCGCAGAAGAACCCCGACTGGACATTTGATTCAAAGTAACGCATAATATATCTGTAACAAACAAGCACAGGCTTACCTCATAATGAGGGGAGTGGGGTAGCATTATGGCACGCAGAGACAGGGCGTTCACACTGATTGAGCTCCTGGTCGTCATTGCGATCATAGCGATACTAGCCGCCGTGCTCTTTCCTGTCTTCTCATCCGCCAAGGCGAAGTCCCTGCAAACCCGGTGTTGCAACAACATAAGACAGCTATGTATGGCTCTCTTGGCCTACGCTGACGATTGGCAGGGCACATTACCCGGTCTCAACGCTTTCGGAGACGTCTACAACCCCAACGCCAAAGATAGAGGCCCCGTGTGGAAATACGTCAGGTCCAGGGAGGTGCTAGTCTGCCCTGAGAGGATCTGGACCAGGCAGCTTGGCCAGCCCAGCGTGACCCACAAACTGGCTTTCACATACACGATCAACGGCTATATGACCATCGCCGAGCGGGATCGCGCTGCGGCTGACCGTCAGGGCGAACGGCTCAGCAAATCGCGGAATCCTGGCAAGACGATCCTGCTGGTAGACGAAAACTGCGACGAAAGCAAGAACGAAGGCAAGTACATCGTCAACGACGCTCTCTTCATCTGGGAAGACCGCACGGGAGACCGTCACCCAGGCTCGGAACACCTGACCACCATCAACGGCGCGAGGTATTTGTGCTCTGGTGTGGCCCCTGTTGGCTATCTGGATACGCATATTGGGATTGTGCCCGGCCTCATCAAGTGGAACAACGACGGTGGTCTATTCCATCGATAGCGTCGGCGCGGTCACTGCAGACCTCCATCCGACAGACTCGCGGCATCCGCTGTTTGCTTTTCCTGGAAAACCGGCCCGACACGGCTTTCTGCGTCGCCTGAGGGACGGTAAGTCGGTGAGAACAGGCAATGTGGTCACAACACCCGGGGGACAGGCTAAGGCAAGGGCAAAGCGAAATAACCCGGCTGAGAAGCAAAAAATGGTAGCGGAGGTCGGGATCGAACCGACGACGCCCCGGGTATGAGCCGGGTCCTCTAACCATCTGAGGTACTCCGCCACCTGCCTATATCCTACCAGATTTGTGCCGGGTTCGTCAACCGCACGGTATCGAAGGTATCAGTTCAGTTTTGCGGGCGCGAACGGCCGGGACACTCGATTCGGGATCTATCCATTGTGCACCCGGATGCTGAAACAAGTTCAGCCCGGCCCGACTGCCGCGGAACTAAACTGTCCCGCCCCCGTCCGACTGCGATAGCCGCGTTGTGGCGACTCGACGCCCATCAGGAGAATCGCCGTATGCGCCCGATTTGCGTTCTAGCGCGACGGCTCCGTCAACCACGAGAGGGCTCAAGCCTGCGCCAGCAATCGTCTCCGGAAAAGACGGCCATTTTCCCCGGCATCTTTGCGGCCCTAGTCGTAGGGGCGTCCGACCCTGAACCATTGGAACTCGGGAAACCAGCCTATCAAGAGGCTGCTATCCCGACCCGTAGCCTGAGTGGTCGTGTCGCCTGTGGGAGTAGTCCTCGCCGGCCGTCATAAAAACAGGCAGATAATCTCGCCAGACCTCGTTGCGTGCACCCGCGATGAACTTTGTCAGGCTTATAAAAGGCACGTACCGCGGCTTCCGGGGTTGGTGTCTGAGGGTGAAGCCGGCCTGGGCGAGTGTCTTGTCACCCTTGCGGCTATTGCAGCGCTTGCAGCAGCAGACTAGGTTTTCCCAGCTTGTCGGTCCTCCAAGGCGCTTGGGAACAACGTGGTCCACCGTCAGATCCGGGCCTGAGTGCCCGCAATACTGACACGTATAGTTGTCCCGGGCGAGTATGCTTCGGCGGGACAGCCGGAGCTCCGGACGAGGCCGCTTCACATGGTTTTTCAGACGAATAACGGACGGCGAGCGGTAGGCCTTAGACACAGTGTGCAACACAACAGAGTCCTCGTGCAGAACATCTACCTTGCCCAGGAAAACGAGGTTCATCGCCCGCCGTATGTTGCAGATGTTCAGCGGCTCGTAATCGCTATTGAGAACCAGAACTTCGTGATTCAACTCGGCCGTCGTCCTCGCAACAAAAAACCCACTACGACACGCAAGTCGCAGTGGGCCGGCAATACGGTTCCTGGTAGAAAAAGTGTTGCCGCACGCACGCTCCATCTTCGAGCATCCGCAGGCTCCTTGCCATGCCGCCGCAGATGCCCTCCACCGTAGAACCTCGATCTCGTCTGTTACAAGAAGTATCCATTCTGAGCCTGTCACAGTACAGGCAAGCCTCGAGCTTGCCTCGCCAACTTCATTCTACCAGAGCCAGATCAGATATGTCAACAGTTGGCGGGCCGACAATTGTTACGCTTGAACGCAAGGGCAGCGTTTTCGGCGATTGGATGCTCCTCAACTGAGCGGAAGAGTCGCCGGAAACGCCCCCGTCGCGACAACCTCAGGTGAGAGGACACGTCGCACAACAAATCGGCGATACCCGGTTGCACTACCAAGGGATGATGAAACTGCGAAGCCGGTACTTACCGGCAGGAACGCTCCCGAAGCTATCTCGTCGCGAATTCCGTACGACGAGGGAGGAACATCCGCGGTCGCTCTTGAATACAGCCCTGTTCTCGAACTCTGATCGGAATAAGGAGCACACATTGATTATGAAAAGAGCTGCTTTTGCAATCGGGATGCTGGCAGCGCTCGTTGTGACACTAACGGGATGCGGGACCAAGGTGCCAGGAATACCGGACACCGTGGCGAAGGTGAACGGCGAACCCATCACGGCATCTGCCTACCTCGACCAGCTGAACAGGCGGATGGGCCAAGAAGTGCTGCGCAATATGATCGAGCAGCAGGTGATAATGCAGTGGGCCAGAGAGGAAAAACTGGCCCCGACACCTGAGCAGATTCGCAAGCAAATTGAGACACTGAAAAAAGAGGGCACCTACGAAGACCAGGTGAAGTTCATGGGCGAGGATAACCTCAGGCACGAGATAGAGGCGGCCCAGGCGCGAATGAACCTGGCAAAGAAGTTCATCAAGATTACTCCTGCGCAGCTCAAAGAGGCCTATCAGAGTATGAAACAGCAATACGTCCACGGCCCGCGCAAGCAGGTTGCAGTGATCATCAACTCGGATTCCGGCAAGCTCGATGAGGCGCTAAAGAAAATTAAGGCGGGCACAGATTTCGACAAGGCCGCGGCGAAGTACGGTGACCGCCGCTTCATGCTGCGGGGACCGATCAAGGTCTGGGTTGACTTCGAGAACCCGGGCGGCATGCCTGTGCCAATCGTGAAGGCTGCGAAGAGCACTAAGGTTGGCTCCGTAAGCGACGTGGTGTCGTTCGGACAGCAGGGCGCATCATCCCATTACGCAATTCTCAAAGTCGTTCGGGAACAGCCCAAAGTGAACAGGTCCCTGAACGAGGTCAAGTCCGAGCTCGAGGGCGTGGTGGCGCTGCAGAACTCGCAGATGGACCCTGCTTTCATCAGGAAACTCAATGCCCGACTTAAGAAGGCGAAAATCGAGGTCAACATAAAAGAGTTCTCCGATATCGTCGATGCATTTAAGAATCCGCCCGAGCCGTCGTAGACGAGGTCTTTGTGATGGGTGAGTCTTCGGCGATTCTCCTGCTCAATTGCCGAGCGTCGAATCGCCGAAGACGCCGGATTTGCGTTCTGGCGCAACAGTTCCGAATGCATAAACTTGGCGGGACTATTGTGGACAGTTCAGTTGCGTAGGAATCACGTCATCCTGAACTTGTTTCAGCATCTAGCTGCCGCAGGGATTGATTCTGAATCAAGTGCAGGATTGGGGCGTCCCGAGCGTTTGCGCTTGCAAGACTGAACTTATACATCTATTCTTCCCAAGGCGGCCAAGGGTATCCGCGATAACGCCTGGCCTGTTCTTCCTCTTCCCACTGCCTCGCGGCCTCGATCTTTTGTTTTCGCCGCACGAAGAACGCGACGACCGCGAGCACGGCCATCAGCACTGAGACCGCGGCGGCGCCGATGCGAGTTGCTCGCAGTGCCCAGTATCGCCTGGACACGTGGGTCGTCCATTCGTCGGCGAATGCATCGCCCGTGCGCCCCGTGACTTCGAGCATCGCCTTGTCGAACGACCGGGTGCGCGCAAGAGCAGCCAGAATCGCGCGCGGAGCTGCGCGGCCGTGTTTTGAGACAAGGTACCTCACTGCGGAAGCCGATTCGGCATAGGCCAGCGCAGTGCGAGATTCGGGGAACATTGAGACGAGGTTTGAAAGAGGAATAAGCGTTCCCTCCGCGGCAGCATTGGCAACAAGGACGTCGTCAGGCCCCCGGACTTCCCTCGATTCATACTTTGCAAGCCCTTCGTTCATCCATAACGGTAATTCCCTCGCCGCGTGTCCGACTATGCGGAAGATCACCGCGTGCGTTATCTCGTGGGCAAGAATTTGCTCAGGTAGTTCGAACGCACCGCTCGCGTCCACTGAGATCCTTTCGACGCCACCTGAGGCTGTGCCGACCGTGAATTTGCTCGTCTCCAGCCCGCCGGCTTTGATGAAACCGAGATGTGTCGGGTATACAAAAAGGGGAAACGGCCGCCCCGGCTCCGGGGTATATCCCAGATCACGAGATATCCGTTTGAGCTCATCTTCGGCGGTCTCTGCCATCAGCCTGGCCAGGTATGGGTCCTTGGGGTCGTAGTGGACGAGAAAATGAGCGGTTCGCATGGTGCCGGTAAGGCCGGACTCGGGGGTCTGTCGGTTCCGGGCATCGCAGAGACTTATAGCCATGAAAAACGCCCCCGCGAGTGTCAATCCGCTATTGAGGCGCACCAGTAACCTTGACCACGAGAAGTGAGATATCATCGTGCGGTTTGGGGACGAAATCGGTGACGGCGCCGACGACCTGTTCGGCTATTGCATCGGCGCTGAGGCCTGCATTGCGTACAACGACTTCCTTCAGACGGTCGATTCCGAACGGCTCGACGACCCCGGCTTCCGTGATCCCGTCGGAGCCGAAGAAGAGTATGTCTCCCTCGCTCAGCACGTAATGCTCCTCAGAATAGTCCGCATCTTCTATGACCCCGAGCACCGGGCCAGTCGGCGGCACGTCCGTGCAGGTGTTTTTTCTGCAGAGGAACACGGGCGAGTGCCCGGCGTTGACGAGCGTCAGCTCGAACGTATTCGGCCGCAGCCAGCCATAGACCATAGTAACCAGGATGTCGCGCGGGGTCTCGATGGTGAGGACCCGGTTTGTCTTCTTCATAACCTCGGCTGCTGAGGACGAGCCCTGATAGAACCCGCCGGAGATGAACTTCACCGCAGCTACGAGGGTGGCCGCCGCGAGACCGTGACCCGTTATGTCGGCAAGCTTCAGCGTGACGATGCCGCCGTCCTTCTTGTACTTGACACTCCAGTAGTCGCCGCCGATCTCTTCGGCAGGGATCAATCTTCCCGCGAACTCGAACCCCGGAATGTCCGGTATGACCTTTGGAAGCAAGTGCATCTGAATGCGCTTTGCCAGTCGCAGCTCGTTAGCCAATTGCTCGGCGCGCTGGTGCCGGATGGTTTTGCGCAACAGATCCGAGTGTGCCTCGCAGAACGCGTTGGATATGCGGTTGGAGAACTGAACGAGGCTGGCACACGGGTCCTGGACGTCGTCTCTGCAGTGGCGGAGCATGGCATCGACCAGGAAATCGCGGTAGATGCGAACCGCTCGCTGGAGAGGAAGTTCGGCGAGCACGGTCGCCGCCAGCTCGTAAGCCGTCTTCTGTATATCCTCACCGGCGCGAAAAACGTCCCCCTGCGCCTCGCTGTAGGTCATCAGAAGTTCCCAGACGAGCTCGACGGCGGCGTCTGGAGGTTTCTCGCCGGCTCTATAGACGCTGCCCAGCCAGGCTGTGTGGGCGAGCCTTTGGTGATATAATGCGGTTTCGAGTTCGTCCGGATGCTGCATATGCTGCCCAGAAACGTCGTGTTGCCGTGTGTATGATACCAGTCGAGTCGTGATCGTGCAAACTGGAGTTCTCGGAGGTTATTACGACGAACGCATTTTCGGCGATTCCCCCGCTTAGTTTGGGAGCGTCAAGTCGCCGAGACCGCGCTCGCTGCAACGGGCATCAGTTTAGTCTTGCAAGCATAAAGGCCCTGAACCCTCTCAGCCAGAATCCATCTCCTCGGCGCCTGGATGCCGGAACAAGTTGGGCACGACGTCATTCCTGCTGAACCGGCTGTGCAACAACCTGAAACTTGACGTCGGCAGGCAAGAAGTGTTAGATTCCCACCTGTGATAATGGAGAGGCTCATAGCCGAGACTGCCGGGCTTGGAAAGCCCGAGTGGCGGAGCATGCTCAGATACGTGGCGGGGCTGCACGCGCGCAGCGTCCATCCGGCCGTCGACCCGTTCCCACTGCCGTGGGAGGAAATAGGGCCGGGCTACTTCGCAAGTCCTGCATTCGGACACTGGGACATTGTCCACCAGATACTGGACGTCTTGCCCGCCGAGCCTGAACATGCAGCGAATCAGGTCATCAATGACCTCGCCAACCAGACGGAGGACGGCCTCGTCCCCGGCTCGATCTGGATGAAACCTCATCCGCCGAAATGGAGTACGAGCTGCAGCCATCCACCTCTGTGGCCCGTCGCCGTGCAGGATCACTGGGCGCTTACAGGTAGACTCGATCTCGTTAGCCGGTGTTTTGAGGCGCTCGTGCGACAGATCAGTTGGTTCGAGTCTGCCAGAAAGGCGGAGACTGAGGGGTTCTACTACTTGGATATTCTCACGCGAAGTTGGGAGAGCGGGGTGGACGAGGGCGTGCGGTTCGACGATGCTCCGCAGCGTGCACTGGCCTGCGTAGACGCAACGTCCCACGTCTACTGGCTGTATGAGCACGCAGGGCGATGGGCGGCTATGCTGGGGCGCGACCCGAGCACCTTCCAGAAGCGGGCATCGGAGATCGGGGAGTTTATCCGCAGTGAGCTTTTCGACCCAGAGACGGGTTTCTTTCACGATATATGGGTTGTCGGAAAGCCCGGGCGGCGGCACTCTGCTTCGAGGGCATGTGGCCGATGGTGGTCGGGGCGGCAGCTCCGTAAGCGTCAAACCGCCCCCACTTTGACAGAAGCTACGATGGCGCGACTTGGTCGAGCGGCAGTGTAGGATGGGATT
>JBMFPI010000095.1:0-10508 GCA_049969195.1 Armatimonadota bacterium | reverse complement strand
GCCGTCGGAATCATCAGCGAATAGCAAAGGAGGTGGACACCGATTTCTAGCTCGCTGTCGGCCACCCAGATCAGCATCAGCGCCTGGACACCGATGATCAGCAGGATCACTCGCGCGCGGACGCCCAGAAAGAGCCGCGGCGCTTTCGGCCTTTTCGAAGCGCCGACACCCCAAAACGGCCGGGTCCGGGCTTCAGCGGGGAGTTCGCTCATACGAGCGATTCTAACACAAACACTGTTGAGGTTGCAGCAGCAGTTTCGTCTGGGGGTAACGCTCCGTCTTGCAGGCGCAAACGCCTAGGTTTTCGTCCTCCTGAACTCGATTCAGGATCCATCCCTTTGACGCCTGAACACTCCAACGAGTTCAGCACGACGTAATTCCCGCGCAACTGAACTGTCCCATCCGCCAGGCTGTTGCGGTAAGTACGTTTTCGGCTCTCCCCTCTAGTTGAAGAGCACCGAATCCCCGGCAACGCCCGGTTAGCCTTCTATCACAACGCGCTCCTGCCGGGTACAGGCTGTGTCTTCTGAGAGTGATGTCCTGACGAAAACCAAACTCCGCCGCTACAGCACACGCACGTAGGCGTTGCCGGGAACCCGCCGGGCTACGTTTTTCATTTCGAGTATTGTCAGAGTTCCCGCCACCAAGGGAGCCGGCAGCCCGGTCTGATCGATGATGTCGTCGATCTGGAGGGGCTCAAGGGAAAGGAGCGCCGCGATCTTGCGTTCGTTCTCGTTCTTGAGCGACTCGAGCGGCAGGGCCAGTTGCTGTGACTTCCGGCCATCGCGCTCCCTCAAACCAAGCTCGAACAGGATATCGTCGGCGCAGTCCACGAGTTTTGCGCCGTCTTTGATCAGGGCGTGGCAGCCGCTATTGCGTTCGTCGTCGATGTTGCCGGGAACGGCGTAAACATCCCTGCCCTGCTCCGCCGCATAACCGGCCGTTATCAGGGCACCCGACGCCACAGGGCTCTGGCAGATCAAGACTCCGAGGCTCATCCCGCTGATCAGGCGGTTGCGCGGGGGAAAGCGCCACGGTTCCGGAACCGCCCCAAAAGGATATTCCGAGAGAACCGCGCCGTTCTCTGCGATTACGTCGTAAAGCTTCCTGTTTTCGGAAGGATAAGTTACATCTACCCCGCAGCCGAGGAATGCGACGGTTCTGCCGCCAGCAGCGAGCGCGCCCTTGTGCGCGGCCGTATCGATTCCTCGCGCACCCCCGCTCACTATCGTCACGCCGCTAGATGCCAAATCCCGCGCGATCTTCTCGGCAACTGATGTCCCGTAGAACGTCGCGCGTCGCGATCCAACCATGGCAACCGCTGTCGCGTCCGCTTCGGTAAGCCGCCCGCGACAGTACAGGAGCACCGGCGGATCGTAGATGTGTTTGAGCCTTTCGGGGTATTCGTCCGACGAAATCGGGATCAGCGCGACTTGCATCTCGTCTATGAGCTTCAGATCGCGTTCGATAGCTGCAGGCGCGGGACCGAGCAGTTTTTGCCTAGCCTTCTCAGTCAACCCGTCCACTGCGGCCAGTTCCGACTCCGATGCTGCGAACACTGCTTCAGCCGAGCCGAAGCGATCAAGAAGAGCGCGGGCCACGGTGGGCATCAGTTCGAGGCGGCTGAGCCTCAACCAGGCCCTGAGCTCACTTCCGTTCATTATGGTGCGCAAACCTCCCTGACGCTTTTGTCAAAACGGGCGCGGAGCCCCGCTGGGAGATGTCCCGGTAGCCGGCGGAGCTGCAGGACCCGGCTCCATTCCGGGGCCGGGCGGTCCTCCCGAGCCGGGCGCCATTCCCGGACCCGGCGGAGGCGGAGGAGGAGGAGGCGCCTCCACGCCTGGCGGCATCTCGGGCGTCGCGGGCTGGCCGCCAGGCATCGCGGGCGCAGTCGGAGGGGTCGGAGGCGTCTGCCTGGTACGCGGCGCCTTTTCCTTCTTCCCGGGTTCCTCGGTTGGCGCAGCTCTGCGAGGCGGAGGCAAAGATGCGTCGGTGATTATATACCAGTCTTTCGTCATCACATTGCCTGCGTAGTCTCTGGCCGAAACCGCAATCCGATGTATCCCGTCCGACAGAACTACCGCCTGCTTACCAGCACCGCCGACCTCGGTACGGTAGGATACAGTTCCGGTGGGCACGTCCACTTCGGCCTCGACCGGCTGACCGTCGAGCGTGATTTTCGCTGTGGAGAAATCGACGCCGCTGCCTATGTCGTAGAGTACCCCGGATATTTTGATCGGCGGCGCTCCGGACATCAAGCTGCCGTTCGCCGGAGTTGCAGCGAAAAGGGCCGGCGGACAATGATCGGGAGCATCCGGCTTGAAGCAATGAAGCACGCCGTCGTCGGTGAGCACTAGCAACGCGCCTTCGGCCACTGTCGGCGACGAGGCGGCATCGCAATAAAGCGCGCCCGGCATAGTCACCGGGGACGGCGCAATCGTATAGCGCCACTTGAGGGAACCGTCAAGCGCCGAAAAAGCCGCAACAACCCCCCGTAACCCGGTCACCCACACCGTATCTCCCGCGACCACGGGGCTAGACATCGGAATCGCTCCCAGATCTGCGGGTTGAGTCCACTTGGGCACCGGTTGGCGGCCGTTTGTAAGATAGGCGTATATCTTCTTGTCCTTGCACGGGACGTAGACGTCGAACCCCTGCGCCGCCGGCGTCGCCGCTGCTTCTGACCTGAGTGTCACCTGCCATCTCTGCTGACCGCTTCTTACCGACAGCCCGTACACACTGTTGCCCACCGCCATCACGACGACGCTTTCGGTGATAACAGGCGACGAGTCCGTCGGCGCCATAGGCAGGCGAAATATCCACCTCAGCCGGCCGGTGCCCTGAGAAAGCCCGTACATGTTGCCGTCCATGGACGATACAACGGCCATCCCGGTCCCGACGGCTACCCCAATAGCGATGTCATCACGCGACGTGAAGACCCATCTGCGCTCGCCGGTCTCCGCCTCAATCGCGTAGAGCGATTCGTCGTCGGCACCGACATAGACTACATCTTCCACGATTACCGGCGGGCACCTGATTGCCCCGCGCACTTTGTAAGCCCACTTGAAACTGCCTGTGCGTGCGTCGAGGCAATAGAGATTCTCGTCAGTAGCACCGAAGAAGATCGACCCGTTGTGATAGGCAGGCGTACCCTTGACGGACCCACCAAGCCCCATGTCCGCACCCGGATACTTCCAGATGAGACTGCCGGTGGCGAGATCTACGGCGTAGACCCGGTCGCCGCAGGCAAAGTAGACCACACCATCTACAACTATCGGCGCGGCGGGATTATTGTCGAACTTATTCCCGACAAACTCCCAGCTCAGCGCGAGCGGTAGTTTGAGCTGTTCGGTAGTGCTGCTGGACTGCTCCGGATCGTAGCGAGCCATCGTCATTTGACCGCAACACGCGCACGAACAACTCATGACAAATAGCAGCGCCAGAACGGCGCAGCGACCCATCTTCATCAGAACGCCTCCGAACGGGCGCGAACCAGGGCGCACCGCGAAGATTATACCGCCGGTACCAATCATCGTCAACAAGCCCTACATCGGGTGTCAGTTCAGTCTTGCAAACGCAAACGCCCAGGACTCCATCATCGTGAACTCGATTCAGGATCCATTCCCTCATCGGCTGGGTACTGAAACAAATCTAGCAGGACGTAATTCCCGCGGAACTGAACTCTCTCCAGATTGAGGTTGCGGCAGCCGTTGCGCCCCCGAGCAAGCCGCGCCGACCGCCGGCCGGGGCGCGAAATGTTTCCCGGCTTCACACTCGCCCTACCGTAATCCGCAGGCTTTCGTCTAACCATAGACCCGGGTATCACCGAAGACGCCGGGCTGTTCCTCTATCGCAACCGCTCTTGGTTAGACGCCGGGGAGCTATTTGGGGTTCCTCTTCCTCGATCCGTCCGGCCCAGCTTCAGGACGGATTGCCGCTCGTGCGCGATCAGGGCTTGAAGAAACTGAATGTGACGGCAACGCCCTCAACAGTTACGGTTCCGGTTCCGGTTGCTATGCTGACGTCGACGTCGGTCACTTGCGTGGTGGAAACCTGGTCGGAAAGTTTGCCTGTCCGTCTAACCGACCCGGCCGCAGTAAGCCGCAGGCCGGACGCGGCAGATGCAAGCTTCATCTCCCCGGTAAACGTATACGTGGCCAGAGGGGTATCCGAGCGCGCCTGAACGGAGCACGATCCGGTGACGCTCAGCGACTCACGCGAGACCGCGAACTTCACGGGCATGTTCAGTTGGCCCAGGGGCATCCGCCCGGTTCCCGAAAACTGACCGCCCGTGCTGACTGTTGCCGTAGCATCGACGACCGACCTGGGGACGAGCTTGATCACGGCTGCACGACTGTTCAACCCTCCGGCATCCAGTGTAAACGGCCCTTGAATTTCCGCGCCCGACATCCTGGCGGCCATCGACACGCCACCGGAGATGTCACCCCGCGCCGAGCGCGTGAGAGTAACTTTCGGAGGCACCACACCTGGTATCTGAACCTGGCCAACTGCCGTGCCGGAGCCGTCTGGGTTCACGGTTCCGCTTATGCCCGTCACGCTGAAGCCGCCGAGATTCATTTCACTCGGCCACTCCCAGCCCTGTGCCAGACACGAGCATACCAGACACACAGCCCCGGTCATTGTTAAAGACAGCATCCTTGCAACCATACTACCCCACTTGCACATTACGAGAGAGACAATAGCATCCCAGCAGGCCGATGTCAACCTGAGCACGTTACCCGGGAAGCCGCGACAGAAACCACCGCCCGGTAGTGTGCCCTGCTGGGGAAGTCTCGCTCCCAAGAATCATAGACGCCTGCAATAGAACTTATGCCCCATCCACGTGAAGGAGTCGCATTGGAATTGCAGTAATGACTAGCATAGGACATCTCACGGCACAAGGAGGACGGATTTGGCGACGGATTTCAGAGCTAAATACTTCACGCGGACTGAGAGCGCATTCCCCGACCAAGTTGAGATACTTGGCACAACCTACGTCAAGGTAGAAGACCTCCGTTACGGCACCAATCCGCATCAGGGAGCAAGCTTCTATCGCCCGAAGGATTCGCAGGGAACTCCATTTGGTCACATGGAACTGCTCAAAACGGGCAAGTCCGGCCTGTCCGAAACCAACTACGGAGACCTCAACCACGGCGCAAATATCGTGAAGTACTTCGACCGCCCGGCGTGTGCCGTTATGAAGCATCTGAACCCTAGCGGCGCAGCGGTAGACCTCACACCCGCTTCCCCCTCGGACGGAACAAGCCCGACAAGTCCGAGATCGGTCTACATCCGCGCGCGCGACGCAGACCCGGTCGCAGCATTCGGCGGGACGGTAGTGCTTAACACCAGGGTGGATTCCGACACGGCAAAGGAGATTATGACAAGCGTCGTCGAAGTTGTCGCCGCGCCCGACTTCGATCCCGAGGCGCTCGAGATCCTGTCCGACTATGAGACCTATAAGATGAACAAGGAAATCCGGGTCATCCGTCTTCCCAACCTGATGAGTCTGCCCAAATGGGTCGGCGACCCGGCCGCACCCACGATCAAGGTTCTCGCCGACGGAAGCCTGGTAATAGCAGAACCTCTCCTGACCCGGATCAAGAGCGCCGACGACCTGGTCATCGCCTCCACGGAGCACCCGAAGCGCGGCCGGCTTGTTGTGCAGAAGGCTCCCACCAGCGACGAGATCAATGATCTGTTGTTTAGCTGGTATGTGAACATGAGCGTGCGGTCCAACGGCGTCGTGATCGCAAAGAACGGGGTCACGCTCGCGGTCGGCACGGGCCAGCAGGATCGGGTTGCCGCAGTTCGTCAGGCGATTGCCAAGGCGCGCGAGAAGTTCAGAGGCTCGGAAACGCTCGAGGGTAGCGTGCTCTCATCCGATGCGTTCTTCCCGTTCCGTGATAGCGTCGACGCCTGCGCCGAGGCCGGCATCACAGCCATAATCCAACCCGGCGGCTCAGTGCGCGACTGGGAATCCATAGAGGCCTGCAACGAGCACGGGATATCGATGGTGTTCACCGGCGAGCGATGTTTCTCGCATCACTAGCCGCGCCGGTTGCCTATCCGCCGGCGGTTTTTTCATCCTTCGGTGGCAGGGATTCGTAGATATCATAGCCGTTGCGGACGTCCGACATACTCCAGCCGGGCGTGAAGCGGGTAATCTGCAGCACGATTTTCTTGTCCAGCGACCGCAGAATGGCCCTGCCGATAACGCGGCTTTCATAGGACTCCGCAGGATCCCACGGGGGAACTACAATATCGAACTCCTTGCCGGCGCTGCGATCGAGCACCAGCAGGTCCGGGCTCCTGTTGGAAATAAGTTCGACCATCTGACTGGACCTGCCGATCGAGACCACCGGGCCGTACCAGCGCTTCTGATCCGGGTCGTTCAGCTTGACGAGGATCGCACCATCGGTCAGCGGCGCATACGAGTACTCCGGGCGTGAAACGCTGAGAAACGCTGCCGGTCTGTTATCGGCCGCCGAGGTTACCACCACGTATCCGGCGTTCGCATAGACCAGCCTAGAGTAGTCTTTGTTCCATACCACCTGGCGCGCGAGGAACCGCTGAAGTGGAGACACCGGAGAATTGAGCTCCAACCTCCCGACGTCCCCTGCCGCTCCTGCGGCAGGCCTGATGTAGCCCACCCCGTCCTCCGGCTTCGGAGCCGGAGGCATATAGACGCCCGCACCCTTTGTGATCTCCGACGCCCTGTCAGGTGAGACGAAACGCACAGTCGCGATATACGGACTGCTCGCGTTCGTGACTACCGCCCGCGCTATGGGCGTCTGCTTGCGGTTCTCGTAGTAGTAATCCCATCCCCACCCCATCAGCCAGACTACCGAGCCCTGCTGAAGGGGTTTGGACGACGTAAACTTGATCTGCTGGCCCTCGACCGCAACGACCTCGCCGATCTTGTATGGATTTGGAATCTCTTTCACGTCCTCCGGCGGGATCGGCACACCTTTGCTCTGAAGCAATCGTGTGAGGTATTGCTCGCGCTCGGGCGTCGGCGGATGCGAAGAAAAGATCTTGGGCGGCTCTCCGCCGCTTTCCGCCTGGAATCGGCGTATCTTGCGCATAGCCAGCAGCAAGCCGGCAGGATTGAAACCTGCCTTCTGACACAATTCGACTCCTACCTCGTCTGCCTGCCGCTCATCGCCGCGCGAGTACTTGAGGGTATACACCTGGTGCAGGATATCGGCGATGTCACTCCACGTCCTGTTCGCTCTGGCAGCAGCTAGAATTAGCGATATCCATATCTGTCTGCGCTGCGCCTTCAGAATGGCGTCCAAGGCGTGCCGTCGGTCGGAGTGGACAATTTCGTGCGCCAGCACGCCTATCCGCTCGTCGCGTCTGAGCACGTTCCAGAGGTGCTCAGAGAAGTATACATAACCACCCGGGATTGAAAAGGCATTCAGATCGTCGCCGCGCAGAATCCTGAAATGATACTTGATCTGCGGCCGTTGAACGCCCTTGACGAGCTGCTGACCGAGTTCGTCGATCTCCTTGAGCGCCTGCTTGTCGGAAATCTGAGGGGTTTGTTTGAGTATCTCGGCGTCGAGCTTTCGTCCAAGCTCGAGCTCTTCCTCGAGCGTGACTGCACGTGCCGGTGCCGCTGCCAAAGCGGCCGCAACCAGCACCGCCATCAGTGCGTAGAGCGACCCCCGTGCGTGTGTAAGTGGTTTCATCGGACAGTGTGACCTCCTGCCGCAGTGACCGCCGACATCCGCAAAGCGATCTGTTCTGTCTGCAAATCATCGGCGTGTCCCAACCTCTGCGCGCGGCATCCCGATTTCTGGACCCGCCCGGAACGACCGCCGGGACAGACCGCCCCACGGCTCAAGCTCATTGTGATAGCGCGCGAAACCAGTGCTTTCGGCGATTCGACAACCCTCGACCAGCCGGAAGAATCGCCGAAAGTGGGCCTATCGCAACACCCGGCGTCAGTTCGGCGCGCCTCTCACCACGGCACTCGCAGCCGCCGCGGTCCGACCTGAGAATCATGGACGCAGCAACCCAGTCACGATGGCGCTATGAATTGTAGCGCGCAGTCGTATCCACACTCTCCGCCGGCACCGGCTCGCCGCTCTCCGAGATCAGAACAGGTCTGCGGCAGATGTCACAGTTGAACTTCCGTCTGGAGACATAGACGTCGTTCTTACTGGCGCAGTATGGGCAGAAGAGGGCTCGCGAGGGCTCTCTGCCGAGCATCGAGACGTAGATCATAGCACCAACCACCGCGAGACCCGACGCCACCATAACCGGCGCTCCCACAATCGCAAGGCCGGCAATGGTGAGTATCAGCCCGGCGCCAAATATCGAGCCCCCGTAGCCGAACACGCGAAACGTTTTCCTCTCCAGCTCTCTTACGGTTGCAAACTCGATCCTGCGAGAAGCCACTGCCCGCCTCCATCACAAAAAAACGCGGGAGCTACCTAACGCGTTGCTCCCACTTCTTGCCGCCCAGTTCACATCGCGGCATCCACACTATTGAAACTGCCGGACTCCGGCATCAAAGCGCTCCTCACGAAAACGCCGCTTGTCCGATCTCCGTCTCGACGCTGTCGCAATAATACGCCCGCACCCCGACAATCCCGACAGCCCGGATCTCCGTTTCAGTCGATTCGTCCGCCTCCCTGGTGCGAAGCGCATCGCCGGGGGATCTCAACCTTCCCGTCGCAACTTCCTATCGAAAGCCCGGCTCACTTGTCTGCTCCCGTGCGGCTGCAAAGGCACGTGAGCCCCCGAGGTCCGATACCTGATCCCGACGTGTTGCAGCGTCAGTCAAGCTCGGTAAACGAATGCCAGCGCTTCAGTTGCTCCAGCCTGGCCTCCATATGCTCGCTGCCGCGGACCCGGGCCGCGTGGCCATCGGCGAACAAAGTGTTGCAATAGGCAACTCTGTTCTCGGGCATAACGCGGTCGCCCAAGTGCCAAAACCATATGTCGCCGAGCAGCGCCTTTTTCGTGCTGCTGACCACCGCGCTAAGCGGAGCGCCTATGCGGGTCCTGCGTCCGTTGACCTCGACCTCAGGCGCCAGCGCGGTGCGGGGCACCTGCGGAGGATCCGTTCCGCGAGCCTCCAGGTAGTTTCGCTGGTTGGAGGCATAATACTCGTAGCTGCAGCCGGTCTGCTGCCACACAGGCACCAGGGCTTTGACGCCCCCGCAGAACCCGTCGAGGCTCTTGGGCAGCCCTACATCGCTCGGACAACAGAACACGCTGCGCACGGGATATCGGACCGGGGAGCCCGGAAGCCTGATCAGGGTGGAGCTGCTTCGCAAGAAAGGCACCAGCAATTCCTGGATTGTCTTTGCACCATGATTGGCGGGCGAACCGGGTATACCCCACGGCACCGCTGCTGGGAATTGTTCCTCGTAGTCGTCCAGGTACATTCGAAACGCCAGACCCAGCTGCCTCATATTTGACAGGCACTCCGTGGTCTGGGCGCTTTGCTTCATCTTCACAACTACGGGAAAGGCTATCGCTGAGAGTACGGCAAGCACCATTACCACGACCAGCAATTCGATCAGGGCAAAAGCCCTGCTCCATCGTGGCAACGAGCCGATTGACCTGACGCTTCCCACTCGCATCGCAACGAGCCTTCGGTATGGTGCCCGCAACCGGCACCCTCAGCGCACTCCAAAGGTTAGAAAGGTTACATTTGTATTTTACACCAGGTTTTTTCCCGCGTCAACCGCCACTTTTCGTGTCTGAAATATCGGTCCAGTCTTTCAGGCGCAAGCGCCCGGGGCCTCGTTATCCTGAACGCGATTCAGGACCCGCCCGTTCGGCGCCCAGATGCTGAAACAAGTTCAGCATGACGAGATTCCGGCGGAACCAAACTATTCCTTTCTGAATCAAGCTGTTGTGATACTGGCATTTTCGGCGATTCGATACCGTATCCTTAGGAAACGGTTAGGCGGGCGGTCCCTTCGGACGGATTTGACTCCCCGAAGCATCTAACCCCCACCCCCTCGAATGCTGCCGAACTTTGCCCCGTCTAGGCCTGCTGGCTTTGCCCGCCAAGCCGTTCCTGAAGCATATCGTAAACACACAACAGAACTCTCTCTCCCTTAACGGGAGAGGGTCGGGGTGAGGGTGATACACTCCCTGCGTACGCTGCGGGAACTGAGCGCCGCGTAGGCTTGCAGGGTTCGTGCACCAGAACCGTTACCGCAGCATATGAAAGCAGGGCAATTCGGCTGATGCGACAGCAGCGTTTTCGGCGATTCTGCTGCCTGATTGAGGGGTGTCGAATCGCCTAAATAGCTGGGTTTGGGTTCAATCGTCCTAGCCCAAGGAGAAAAGATACAGGCCCTGGCGGCCTGAAAGACTCCAAACATGTCGACGAAAATGCATAGCCGAACCGTTCTTACACGCTCCACGAGGGGTGACCCTCTGCATAGACATCCTGTGCAGCGGTAGCGTACCATCCTCTGTGTAAAAAGGTTTTGAGGTAGGTAAGGCGCATCCCTCTTTCTAAGTTGCGGATGAAT
>JBMFPI010000094.1:0-10695 GCA_049969195.1 Armatimonadota bacterium | reverse complement strand
ATTCAGTCTAGCGGGCGCAAGCGCCCTGGCGCCCGTCATCCTGAACTCGATTCAGGATCCGTCAGTTCATCGCCGGGATGCTGAAACAAGTTCAGCGTGACGTGATGCCCGCAGCACAGGAGATAGGCGCGATTTCGGCGATTCTTCCGCTTAGTCGCGGAGCATCGAATCGCCGCAATCGCTGGGCTTGCGCACTATCGAGAGCACCTTCATCTCCGCAGCATCCAACTTTCGCGCCGGGGCAACACGCCCCGGCCAGTGCAGTACTAGTAAACCCCCTCTTTTTCGACGGGAGAGGGTTGGGGTGAGGGTTGAATGCTTCGGGAACTGCTCGGCGCGTGCAGACCTCGTCGCGTGCGGGGAGCCGTCTCGTGTATAATTAGGACAATATGATCTCGCGAGATAGACACGCTCCATTCCGACTGGCCACACTGGATGATCTCAAGCAAGCGGCGAGCGAGCTGGGCCTGAACATACCGATTCACGAAGATACTTGGGTGCTCAAGCAATCGGTGGCCGTCGCCGGGTATATGATCCCCAACTCGATGGGAATCCAGCCAATGGAGGGTTGCGACGGCGCTCCCGACGGCGCCCCCGAAGAGCTGACCTTCCGGCGCTACAGACGTTTCGCGGCCGGGGGAGCCGGCCTGCTATGGTTCGAGGCCTGCGCGGTCGTGCCGGAGGGCAGGGCAAACCCTAGGCAGCTCTGGCTGCACGCGGAGAACAAGGGCGAGTTCGCCAGACTGCTGGAAGAGTCCCGCAAGGCGGCTGAGGAATCTATGGGCTCGGGCCACAGACCGTTCACGGTCCTGCAGCTCACGCACTCCGGCCGCTACAGTAGGCCGTCGGGCGACCCGCAGCCCATCATAGCGATGCACGACCCGCTTCTTGACGCCGACCGCGGCCTGCCGCCGGATTACCCTCTTGTCACCGATGACTACCTTGAAATGCTCGAAGACCGGTTCGTCGAGGCTGCAAAGCTCGCGTATGAGGTCGGGTTTGACGCGGTGGACATCAAGTCGTGCCACCGGTATCTTCTCAACGAGTTGCTGGCCGCGCACACCCGAGAGGGACGTTACGGCGGCAGCTATGAGAACCGTACGCGCTTCCTGAAGAACGTCGTCTCCAAAGTCCGCGACGCCGTCGGCCCAGAAAGAATCATCGCGTGCCGCCTGGGCATATACGACGCCCATCCGTACCCCTACGGCTGGGGCGTAGACCCCGACGAGCCCGGCAGGCCAAACCTGGACGAACCAAAACGCCTGGCTCGCGAACTTTGTGAGTTGGGCGTTAAGATCATCAACATTACCATGGGAAACCCCTACTTCAACCCGCATGTGAACCGCCCCTACGACCGCCCGGTCGAGGGCGGGGTCTATCCGAACGAGCATCCGCTAGTAGGCGTGGACAGGCTGATCAACCTGACTCACCAGGTCGCGCAGGACGTGTCGTCGGCTGGGGCGGACATCGTGCTGGTAGGCAGCGGCTACAGTTGGCTGAGGAACCTGTGGCCGTATGTTGCGGCGGCAAATATCCTGAGAGGCTCGATGCGGATCGTCGGACTCGGTCGCCAGGCCTTTGCCTACCCCGCGTTTGCCAGAGAGATCATCGAGACGGGCCGGCTGGAGCGCAGGCATACATGCATCGCCTGCTCCTCGTGCACTCAGATCATGCGCGACGGCGGGCGCACAGGATGTGTTCCTTTCGATTCTCAGGTTTACGGTCCCATCTACCGCGAGGGACGAAGGCGCAGCATTGACTATGCTCAAGCTCAGGCTTCCCGCTGTCGGGACTGCTTCGACGCGACCTGCCGTGATGGCTGTCCCGCCGGGGTCGATGTGCCCGGGTTTGTAAGGGCGCTCGCGGACGGCGACGTCAGACGTTCCTACGAAATCCTTCGCAGGTACAACGTGCTTCCCGAACTGTGCGCCTATGTCTGCCCGGCGGATGTTCAGTGCCAGGGTAAATGCATCGAGAGCATTTTTTCGGCCAGCCCCGTCCCGATCCGCGAGCTGCAGGAGTACGTGTCCCGCGAGGCGCGCCACCGCGGCTGGGTCTCGGCGACCGATCCGGTCCCGCCATCAGGCAAGACTGTTGCGGTCATCGGCGCCGGACCGGCCGGGCTGGCTTGCGCCGTGAAGCTGCTCGCGATGGGCCACCGCGTCGAGGTGTTTGACCAAAGGCCTTCTCCCGGAGGCGTCGCCGCCGGGACGATTCCGCGCGAGCGTTTGAAGCAAGAGGATTTTGAGAACGAAGCCTGGGCCGTCCTGGCCGAGTTTGCGGGGCGCTACACGTTCCACGGCGGCGCGGGGCTTACCCGGGCAGCCACTCTCGACTGGTTCGCGCAGCGCTTCGACGCGGTTTTTCTGGCCGTTGGGCTCGGCGGGTCGGTCACTCTCTCGGGCGAGCGTCCGGAGCAAGTCGAGGATGCGGTCAGCTTCCTTGAGCGCGCCAAGCAGGGCGGGGTGTCGGTGCCCAAACGTGTTGCCGTGCTGGGTGGAGGTAACACCGCGATGGACGCTGCCGTCACCGCAGCCTCTTCCGGTGCGCGCGACGTCTACTTGGTCTACCGTCGCTCGTTCGCCGAGATGCCCGCGTGGCCGGCGGAGCGCGACCGCGCCCTTGAGGCCGGGGTTCACTTCCTGCTGCTCACGCAGCCGATCCGATACGTTGCAGACGACAGCGGCAAACTCAGGGGCGTTGTGATAGCCAGGACCGTCCTCGGGGAGCCGGACGCGTCCGGACGCCGGCGGCCGGTTGTCGTGCCGGACAGCGAGTCTGTTCTGGAAGTGGAGATGGCTCTGGAAGCGCTCGGTCAGAAGATGCCGGACGGCTTCGAAGAGCTCATTCCCGGCGTAAGATTGACCTCGCAGCGGCTCATTGAGGTGGACGAGCGGGGACGGACCAGCCGCGAGAAAGTCTTTGCCGGAGGCGACGTAACCAACGGCGGCGGGACTGTCGTGGAAGCCGTCGCCCACGGGATGCGAGCCGCCCAGGCCATCGACGAGTATCTGCGCGGAGCACAAGCGGAGCACATAAGTGAAAGCTGACATCACAATGTGGGCGACAGCCGCGTTGATAGCTGCATTTTTGCAAGCTGCCTGCGGTCGCGCATCCGCCGCCGGGAGAGCCGTCATGGTCGATCCGGGCTTTGCCTACTACAGAGACCGTACCCCGGAAAGCATCGTCGCGGAGATCAAGGCGAACGGTTTTGACGAGGTCCACCTGTGCTGTGCGAGCGCGTCCGGGATCGACGGCAGGCTCGCAAAGGTATTCCTCGACGCCGGCGTCAGGGTCTGGGTGCAGACTTTCTGCAACGGCGTCTATTCGCGCGCCGAGCTGCCCGCAGGTTGGGAGTCGTGGCAGATGAAGCTGCGCAAGGAAGCCCACCCGGCGGGGTTTACCCTCCTGTGCCCGAACAACCCGGACTATCGCGAGTGGAAGAAGAAACAGATCACCGCGGCGCTCAGCGCCCACGCGGTGTACGGCGTCGACCTGGCCGAACCTATGCTGCCCGCTTACCCCGGGCCGGACAGCGAGTTTTACGGCTGTTTCTGTGATTCCTGCCTGGCTGCATTCAAGAAGATGTACCCGGACGTGCCCGGCTTTCCGGATTTCCAGGATAGCAAGTCACCCAGATACTGGAAAACCGACCGGGGCCTTTACGAGAAATGGGTAGGGTTTCGGGTGGCGACGGTGGTCGGATGGCTTGACGATCTGGTCAACGGCAAGGGCGGCATCCGGGACAAGTGCCCGAATGTCAAAGTAGCGACCTGGAGCCTGGGTCTGGACGTGCCCGACCAGCTCGCGAAGCTTCGCGAGTGGGAGGCGATTGACGGCGCGGCCATCGTGCGGCGCGTCAAACCGGACGTGCACGTAATCCAGACCGACTGGCCTGACTGGATGAAGGACAGGCTCGACCCCGGCTACCCTGAGCGGTATAAACCCGTCTTCGATTCGATCCGGGAGGCAGCGCCGTCATTACCGATCGTTCTCCAAACAGACATCGGATCCAGGCCCAATATGCGCCGCAGCAGGGATTGGATTGCGCGTGTTGAGCAAGCCGCAAGCAAGTTAGGATATGCGGGGGTGTTTCACTACGAATATCACCTGGGGGATTACATCTACACGGAGCCGCCGAATGTCGTGAAAGCTGCGCTGGAAGACGGCGTGATAGAACTAACGTTCAACAAACGGCTCGATCCGATGACGGCTTCGAACATATCCAACTACTCTCTGTCGAGCGGCCGAATCGATTTCGCGCGGGTTGACGGCAACTTCGTCCGACTTTCGGTATCAGGCGCTGAAAGCGGATGCATTCTCACAATCGCGAACCTGTCAGATGATCCGAGCCGCCGATTGTTTCGCGATAGGCCGGCGTGTGTGACGCCGGAGAGCGTGCAGGTAGTGGTGGATTGATCTTCGCTGGAGACAGTTCAGTTCGACGGGAATCACGTCATGCTAAACTTGTTTCGGCATCCGGGCGATGAAGGGATGGATCCTGAATCGAGTTCGGGATGACGCGGTTCTGGGTGTGTGCGTCCACAAGACTAGTCTGAAATCTTCGGTGCCTGCCTGCGGGAAAAGTCATTGCCTATTCGGCTTGATCCGAATGGCTACGACGGTGATGTCGTCTACCCGGCTCGGCTCGCTGATAACCGCCGCCAGGGCATCGCGCAGGTGCGGCAGCACGTTCGGGCCAACTTGCGCGAGCAGGCGTTCGAACGCGGCGACGCCGTCTCCGGTCGAATCAAGCGCATCGGTCACCCCGTCCGTGTAGAGAACCAAGGTATCCCCCGGCCGCAGGGGAACGCGTCGCTCCGAATAAACCGCTGAGGCCGACACCCCCACAGGCACGTCCGCGCCTCGATGCACACACGTTTCGCCGGTCGAACCGTCGATTAGTATTGGAGGCATGTGGCCGGCGTTGACGTATCTGAACTCGCCTACGGCCATATCGATCACCCCGTGGATCATCGTGATGAAACTGCTCTCAAGGGTGGTCGAGAGGAAATGCTCATTCAGCGCTTTCGTCATCGCGGCCTTGTCCTCGGCGTAGCAGTGTCTGACGGCGTATTTGGCGGTGGAGACCAGCAGCGCCGCGGGGACGCCTTTGCCGGAGACGTCGGCAACCACTACTCCCAGACGATCCGGCAGAACGGGGTAGAAATCATACAAATCGCCCCCGATTTCCCTGGCGGGCTCGTAAATGACCTCGATGTCAACGCCCGGCTCGACCGGGACACTGGTCACAAGCTGCGCCATCTGCACCTCCCGGGCCAGCATCATTTCACGCTCGTTTGCCTCGTGTTTGGCGCGCAAAGTGGCTGCAGCGTCAGCCAGCGTGCGTATCCGGTCGCACAGAGGCCCGGTGATCGCGGTTATCAGGAAGAGGTACGGCACGGTCTTCAGGAAGTCTTCGAGCAACCTTGCTCTGGTCATTATGCGAGTGGCGTCGGTCACCTCTATACCTGCCGACACTACCCCTATGGCGGCCGCGCAAGTCAGCGCTCCCAACGTGCCGAATGATGCCGCCGCCTCGATCAGCGTTACATAATAGAGGGGAAAAAACGGGCTCTGGATCCCGTCGCTGAAATAGACAATGGCTGTGACCATGCCGATATCGGCCAGCACCAGCAGCAGCGGATTCTGGAGCCGACGCAGCCTGGCGGCCGCCAGCCCAACTACCGCGGTAAGAACCGCAACCGCGACGGCAGATATCAATACCTGAGTTCGCTGCACGCGGGCTGTAGTGAACTCGAGCTCCGCTTCCACCAGCACGCCGGCTATCACCACCCAGCGTGCCGTGTAGAGCAACCGTCTTATCTGCCTTAATGGGTCTCGGTCCGGGTCACGTGTCCTCATCGTGAGACAGTTTAGTTCCGCGGGAATCGCGTCACGCTGAACATCTTTGGGCATCCGGGCGTTGCAGGGATAAATCATGAATCGAGTTCAGGATGACGAGGTCTCGGGCATTTGCGCCTGCAGGGCTGAACCGATACCCCGTCATTATCCCCCTGGCCGCCCGCGGGGAACGCCCGCCCCCCACTGCCGCCCTTTCCATTATACACCTGGGCTCCAAAGCCGCCCACGCCCGCACCCCCATCGAGGCACAGTGTTGCGGGGCTGTCATTCTGAGCAGAGCGATGAATCTCGGCCTCACGCGGAGGTCATTCGGCGCACTCAGGATAGCATTCCCACGGGACTCAACTGTCTCTCCCCCCTCCGACCGCCCCAGCAGCCGAACCGCCCCCGCGCGACGCGGAAAGCTCCCGCTTCGCACGTGCAGTTAGTCCGAGCATTCTGCGTGAACGTACGTGGGAGGTTGCTGCGATAGAACTCAAACCGGCGGTTTCGGCGACTGTGCGCTGCGGAAAAGGTCGTCTTGAACAACCTGACAAGTGCACACTGCGCTCAATTCCCGCAGCAGGATGGCCGAGTTCGAGAACCGAGCCGCTCGTCAGCGCGATGCTTCCGCGGAGGCAGGTGTCTCGATCGTCCGTGGGATGCTTCCCCGGACGCGAGTGTCGCGGGCGTAATGCCCGTTAATTGCAAAGCAAGCAATGGTTACGCGCTCTGCAGCGGCAACTTGCCGCCCGAACCCGGGGCCGGGTGACATACCCCGGCCTATCCGGCGAACCGGAAGGGAGAATCGCTGGGAGGCGCTCTTAACGCAACAGCCTACGCGCCAGTAGGGTTGCCGTTGGAGGAACCGGTATGGTATAATATGGCCGACAAAAAGATCAGTGGTTTTGTGCGCAGGTTGTTGCGATAGAACGCAAACCCGGCGTCCTTGGTGAGTCGGCGCTCCCCAATCAGGCTCGAGAGTAGCCGAGAGCATGCCTATCGCAACGCCTTGATGCGAGAAAGGTAATCCGATGAAACCGGGTATTCATCCGAAATACGAGAAGTCTATTGTGACCTGTGCCTGCGGCAACACGTTCGAGACCAGGTCGACGGCCGGCGACATCCGCACGGAGATCTGTTCCGCGTGCCATCCGTTCTTCACCGGCAAGCAGAAGATCGTGGACACCGAAGGCCGTGTGGAGAAGTTCATGGCCAAGTACGGAATGAACCAGAATAAGGAAGAGCAATAGCTTCTTCCTCGTACAGAGCACAGGGAAGCGATTTGCGGCGCTGATCGGCGGTCGCGAGGCGCTTCCTTTGCTTTTGCTTGATGGCGGACACGCCGCAAGGCAGAGCATCCTAGCAGGTCTGAGTTGGCGAATTCCGAAAAAAAGGACTTTCATTACGGCGGCCAGGCCGTGATCGAGGGCGTGATGATGCGCGGGCCGAAGGACTTTGCAGTAGCGGTCCGGAGGGCCTCGGGCGAGATCGTCACCACACGTGAGGACGTCGACTCGATCATGGGTCGGTTCAAGTGGCTTGACAAGCCTTTACTGCGAGGGACGCTCGCGCTCATAGACGCTATGACCCTCGGCATCAAGGCGCTCAAGTTCTCCGCCGATATCGCAATGCAGGACGCGATGGCGGACCAGGCCCCCGCAAACAGCGCGTCGGACTCCGGAACACCCGGAACACCTGCCAGGACCAGCCGTGTGAACGACATGACTATTGGTTTTATGATGGTGGTGGGGCTGGCCTTGGGCGCCGCGCTCTTTATGCTAGTTCCGATATTCGTCGTCAGGCCGATCAAAGTGTCGTTCGGGCTGGTTGGCTGGCAGGCTGCGGCTATCGAGGGCGCGGTCAAGATAGCGATGTTCGTGCTGTATATCGTGGCGATCTCGTTTATGAAAGACATTCGCCGCGTGTTTCAGTATCACGGCGCGGAACACAAGACAATCAACGCCTACGAGGCCAAAGTCGAGCTTACGGTTGAGAACGTCCGGGGCTATACGAAGGCTCACGTTCGGTGCGGCACCAGCTTCATTCTAGTGGTGCTGGTAACAAGTATAGTCGTTTTCATGTTTATAAGCTGGAAAAGCATTCTGCTGAGGTTCGTCTATAAGCTCGCGCTGCTGCCTGTTGTTGCGGGGATTGCCTATGAGGTGATTCGGCTGGCCGGCAAGCGCAAGGACTCGTGGTTTGCAAAGCTGCTGGTGTTTCCCGGACTCCTGATGCAGAAGATCACGACGCGCGAGCCGGAGCCTGAGATGATCGAGGTCGCTATCAAGTCGCTGCAGAGCGTGCTGGAGAGCGAATCGGCCCGCGAGGCCGACGCCGCCACCGCATGACACATCGGGCCTTGCGATAGGAGCACTTTCGACGATTCGACTCTTCTCAGCCAAGAAGGGGATTCGCCGAAAACCCCGGGTTTGCGTTCTATTGCAACAACTTCCATATCGCCATGTTCGAAAAACTTGCCGAAGTCGAAGAGAAGTTCATTGAACTAGAACATAAGCTCGCGGATCCTGAGATAGTAAAGGACCAGGAGGAGTATCAGCGGGTTGCCAAGGCTCACGCCGACCTGGCCGATTTGGTAGCCAAGTGGCGAGAGTATTCGCGAACGAAGAAGCAGTTGGCCGACACCGAGCAGATGCTCAGCGAGCGTATTGACGAAGAGCTGCGCGAGCTTGCTCAGATCGAGCTCGAGGAGCTCAAGGCGAAGATCCCCGTGCTGGAGAACGAGATGAAGCTGATGCTCCTGCCCAAGGATCCGAACGACGAGAAGGACGTGATCGTCGAGATCCGGGCAGGGACTGGAGGCGAAGAGGCGGGCCTTTTCGCTGGCGACCTGCTGCGGATGTATACGAGATACGCTGAGCGCAAAGGCTGGAAAGCGGAATTGATGAGCTCCGTCGAGACGGGCATCGGCGGCTATAAAGACGCCATTCTGGCGATCAAGGGTAAGGGAGCCTATTCCCGGCTGAAGTTCGAGGGAGGCGTCCACCGCGTGCAGCGCGTGCCAGTGACGGAGTCTAGCGGGCGAATACACACATCCGCCGCCACTGTGAGCGTGCTGCCGGAGGCCGACGAGATCGAGGTCCGAATCGACCCCGATGACATCGAGATCGATACCTATCGTGCCGCAAGCGCGGGCGGACAGAACGTTCAGAAGAATGAAACGGCCATCCGAATCGTGCACAAGCCGACCGGGATAGTTGTTACCTGCCAGGACGAACGCTCACAACTCCAGAACAAGGAGCGCGCGTTAGCGATCCTGCGCGCTCAGCTTTACGAACGAGAGCGCAGGAGCCAGCAGGAAGAAATGGACGCCGCCCGGCGCTCTATGGTGCGCTCCGGCGACCGCAGCGAGAAGATTCGCACGTATAACTTCCCTCAGAACCGCGTGACCGACCACCGGATCGACCACACCATCTACAACCTCGCCGCTTTCCTGGATGGCGATATCGACGACATACTCGACCGACTCATCGCCGCCGACCAGGCCGAGAGGCTGCAGTCGGCGGCCTGAGCGGCTTGTCAATGGCGGGAATGCCGCTGCCGGATTGTTTGAGCTTTTCGCAAGTGGCGCAGTCTAGAGTTACCGTATTGACTCGTGCGGCGGCGCGTCTTGCCCGGGCAGGGGTCGACAGCCCCGTGCTTGACGCCCAACTGCTGCTGGCGCGTGTTCTCGGCTGCTCACGCCTCGACCTGATAGCACATCCCGAGCAGGCACTGACTGCCCCGGAGATCGAGCGCTTCGAGACTCTGCTATCTCGCCGTCTGGCCCGCGAGCCTCTGGCCTACATCCTCGGCCGCAAGGAGTTCTACGGGCTGGAGTTCGAAGTTGCGCCCGGCGTTCTGGTGCCCAGGCCGGAGACGGAGGTGCTGGTACAGGAGTGTGCGCGCCGGCTGCGCACGCCCTTTCCTACTGTATTGGACGTCGGTACGGGCAGCGGCGTAATCGCTATCGCGCTTGCCATAGCAAATCCGTCTGCGCTTCTCTACGCTACCGACATCTCACCTGCGGCCCTTGAGGTTGCACGGGCGAACGCGGCGAAGCACGGCGTGAGCGAGCGAGTGAATGTCCTGAGATGCGATCTCGTCGAGTCGCTTGCTGGGATGGTGTTCGATGCGATAGTGTCGAACCCGCCCTATGTGCCGGCGGGGCAGATCGACTCGCTGCAGCCGGAGATTCGGCTGCACGAGCCTGTCGAGGCGCTTGATGGCGGACCGGACGGGCTTGATGTCTACCGCAGGCTGATCCCGTCTGCTAGAGCGCTGCTGAGCGAGGGCGGGTTTCTCGCGGTGGAGGTCGGAATTGGACAGGCGCAGGCGGTCTGTGAGATCGCACGGGACGCCGGGTATAGAGGTATCGTAACCGCGAGTGACCTTGCGGGCATCGACAGAGTGGTGGTGGCATACCGATGATCGTCCTGAGAGTTAATGCGGAGAAGCCGGCGCCGGAGTCGATCAGGCTTGCGGCGGACGCCCTGCGCCGGGGGGAGCTGGTCGTGTTTCCGACCGAAACGGTCTACGGCCTCGCAGCCGACGCGCTCAGCGAAGAGGCGGTCAGGCTTGTTTTCGAGGCCAAGGGGCGCCCGCAGGGACAAGCGCTTCCCGTTCAGGTAGCGGAGGTAGAGCAGCTTAGCGGCGTGGTTCGCGAGATACCGAACGCCGCGCGCGTTCTGGCCGCGAGATTTTGGCCAGGACCTTTGACGATAGTGCTCCCGAAGAGCGCCACGTTGCCGGACGTTGTCTCGGGGGGCAAGGACACCATCGGTGTCCGAGTGCCGGATCACCCGGTGGCCCTGGCGCTTCTCAGAGAGGTCGCGCGGCCCATCGTCGCGA
>JBMFPI010000093.1:0-10738 GCA_049969195.1 Armatimonadota bacterium | reverse complement strand
CTGGGCGCAGAAGGGCCTTGTAGACGGGGACAACGCCGGTAGCGCGTCGCTTGACTGGGCGGCCAAACCGGGCGCGAGTGTGGAGACGATAATGAAAGGTGTCTCGATGCCGCTTGCGGACGAAGGCTACTTCCCCGGGATGGGCAACTCGGTCACGTTCGTGTCGCCGGGCGGACTGGAAGGGATCGCCGGCCGGCTCACCTACAGCAGCCTGTCCGGGATGTTCAGCCTGAGCTGGGACGAAGCCGTCACGGCGGAAGTTCCGCCGAAACTGGCTCAGGGCCTGTGCCAGGCCACCACTTCCACGTGGCCGCACACGTTCGTCGTGCCCAAGTACGCGTCGATGTACGAGTATAAGCACTACCCGCCCGCGAACCATTTCCACATGATTCAGGGGCTTTCCGTGGCAAGGCTGGAATACTGGATGGACCTCAACAACGTCCTGTCTCAGGCGCCGTGGTCCGCTCGACCCAGGTTCATTGAGGGCGTCGACAGGCCGATTCCGCTTCTGTACCTGGCGAACGGCGGAGAGGACGCGGCGAAGATGATGTTGGCAAGGGGACGGTAGGAAGGTAGGTTGACCGGGTAACCGGGACCTCTAGTCGCGGCCAAATCGTGAGTGAGGCAAGACTACAGCGTGTGGACGCGCTCGACCTCATAGTCGATGACGACTTCCGCAAGTCCCTTCAGGACGACCATCGCGAGCTCCGGATTGCGGTGGAAAACCGATGTTGGAAGGCGGCTCGCGTCTTGGCAGGAAGCATCATAGAGGCCATTCCTGTGCTGTAGGAAGGGGTTCGTTCTATCACCCGGCAAGAATGCGGTCCGTTCAA
The DNA here is from genome assembly GCA_049969195.1 of Armatimonadota bacterium. GTDB lineage: Bacteria > Armatimonadota > UBA5829 > UBA5829 > UBA5829 > CALJES01. The sequence continues at coordinate 9,905 of JBMFPI010000093.1, read as the reverse complement.
TTGCCGCAGCGCAATGCTCCCTATCCCTCTGGGAGAGGCCAGGGGTGAGGGCTAGATTCATCCCTGATCGTTCATAAGGCTCCCCCTCGTTCTACGGGAGAGGGATGGGGTGAGGGTGATAAACTCCTTGTCTATCATCCCGTCATCCTGAACTCCATTCAGGATGACAGGGTCCCGAGCATCTGCGCCTGCAAGACTAAACAGGTGAGGCCGGGCCCTTTGCTTGACACTACCGGCCTGCGGAGGTATAAAGAAGTGTGAGTGAACCGGGTGAACGGCTTTAAACGCACGAAGAGTTATGCCTGTCACTCAACCGCACACGACCGGGGGGTTGTCATCGCACTATGGTTAGCAAGCGTTCCACGGCTGGATTTACCCTCATCGAGCTTCTGGTCGTGATAGCAATCATCGCGATTCTCGCGGCGGTGCTGTTGCCCGTTTACGTCTCGGCAAAAGAACGGGCACACCAGTGTCGATGTCTCGCGCACCTCAGACAGCTCGCACAAGCAATCATAAGATATTCCAGCGACTACGGAGGCAAGCCGCCTAACCCCGGCGCGTCAGACCCGACCCTGAATTGGTACGGAGGCACCTGGGGTGGATATATCTACCCTGAGAAAGGGCAAATCTGGCTATATGTTCGCACCCGGGACATGTATTTGTGTCCCAGCGACCGCCGAACGCCGGCCGAGGACGTGATGGCGTTGGCACTGCAGCGCGGGCAACCGGATATTTACGAGTGGGCTAAGAATGATTATCCGCTCAGCTACTCAATGAATTCCAGTCTGGGCAGGAAAATGATCGATGCCATTGCCCGCACCAAACAGGTCATGCTTCTGATCCACGAAGGTCGAAAGACGATAAATGACGGCTCATTCAAGGTCGTAGATCCCAAATCAGGTAGATGGTTTGACGTGCCGTCAAAGGTCCACTACGACGGTACGACAATCGCCTATCTTGATACCCACGCGGCGTGGCGCAGCTACAAACAACTCATCGCCGAACGCGGCTATTGGTACGTAGGGAACTAACGGAGATCGCAGGACCCTTGAGCGATCAATACGCTGCGGGAACGGCTGTTTTTCTTTTGCATCTTACGACAACGGCTTGGTAGACCGTGGTTCGTACGCAACGCGAACGACTGGGCGGGCAAACGTGCGGCATACGCCCCTGCCTGAGCTCCCGCAGCAGGAATGAAGATGGCGTTAGGGGGTAAGTTCCTGCAGCAGGGCCCGGGCGGGCGCGGGGTGCCGACTTCCCCCGGCATGGAAAACGTCTTCTGACGAGGAGTCAGTCGATGCCGATATCCGAAAAGGACAGATCAGTACTTCGATCCCTTGCCGAGAGGGTCGCGAAGATCGCGGCGCTCCCGATCCACAAAGAAACCGCGCGCGAATGGGCCCGACTCAACGGCCTCAAACCGGGCCGGCCGCTCGTCTGGATCAACGAGATACCCTGGCACGAAATGAACTACAACGACGAGCTCACTCTCGTCTGCGAGGACGAGTTCTGCCGCGGGGTCGAGTGGCAGCTCCGAACCACAATCTACCAGTGGGAGCATATGCGTGCGGACATGGTGGTTGAACCAGTGTTCTACTCGGCCCTGGTAATCCACGACACCGGCTTCGGCATCCAAGAGCAAGGCAAGCTGATTCCGCAATCGGAAGCTGGCGGCATCTGCGCTCACGGCTACACACCGCAAATCAAGGACGAGCAGGACATTCAGAAGATCAAGGATCCCGTAGTCACGCACGACAGCGAAGCCTCAGAACGCAACCATCAGACGCTTGTAGACCTCTTCGGCGACATACTGCCGGTCGTAAAGCGGGGCATCGTGCACTGGTGGTTCGCGCCCTGGGACCTGTTGATACAATGGTGGGGAGTCGAAGAGGCCCTGACGGACATGGCCGTGCGGCCCGAGCTGGTGCATATGGCAATAGATCGGCTCGTAAACGCGTATCTTTCTCGACTGCGACAGTGGGAAGAGCTTAATTTGTTGTCCTTCAGCGAGGGGAACAACCGGGTCGGGTCCGGCGGCCTCGGCTACACGGACGAGCTGCCGGCGCCGGGGTTCGACCCTGAACACGTGCGCACCATGGACCAGTGGGGTTGTGCAACGGCACAGATCTTCTCGACGGTTTCGCCGCCTATGCACGAGGAGTTCGCGCTGCAGTATGAGCGGCGTTGGCTGTCAAGGTTCGGCCTCAACTATTACGGCTGCTGCGAGCCGCTGCACGACAAACTGGACATACTCGCGTCCGTGCCGAACCTGCGAAAGGTATCTATGAGCCCGTGGGCGGACGTGGATCAGGCGGTGCCCAAAGTGGCGGGGAAGTACGTGTTTTCCCATAAGCCCAGCCCGGCGGTGTTCGCGGCGGATGTCTACAACCCCGAGCAAGCCCGGCGGAACCTAGTTGATGTCCTGGACAGGACCGACGGGTGCGTGGTCGAGGTCATAATGAAAGACATCAGCACTGTCCGCGGCGATCCCCGGCGGCTCTGGCAGTGGGCAGAGATGGCTATGGATGTGGTAGAAAGATACGGTTAGTTCCCCAGGGATGCCGGGATTTCGCGAACAGGTTTGCTGCTCCGGGAACAAGCTGATCCAAACACCGCAAAGTATTGTCCGGGGCATAACTACGCAAGGACAGGAGCTTGTTGCGATAGAATACAAATCCCTCGTCTTCAGAGATTTGACGCTCCTCAACCGACTGGGAGAATCGCCGGAAACGCGCCTATCGCAACGTTCTGGAGGACAGGAGTAGTCTCGTGAACATCGTACTCGTAGTTTTCGACTCGCTTCGCAAGGACTGCATCGGCTGCTACGGTGAGCCCTTCTGGGGCAAGGTCCACACGCCGCATCTTGACGCGCTCGCCAGAGAATCGCTAGTGATGGACCGGGCGTATCCGGAGTCGCTACCCACGCTGCCAACCCGCCGAGCTCTTTACACAGGGCGGAAAGTATACCCCTTCCACAACGCCGACTTCAGGCTCAAAGGCGATTTCGTCGGCGCGCCCGGATGGGGACCCATACCTGAAGACCAGCCCACTCTCGCCGAGATGCTCTCGGAAGCAGGCTATCGGACGGGCCTGATAAGCGACGTGTATCATCAGTTCAAGCCCTCGAAGAACTACTGGCGTGGGTTCAGCCAGTGGACGTTCCTGCGCGGACAGGAGGTAGACCCGTATCGCAGCGGGCCAACTCCATCGCAGGAGATGATCGATTACTGGCTGCCGCGCGAGATCCAGAACGAGGGCAGAATCAACTTCATAAAGCGGTGCTTGATGAATATGTACGATCGCACCGTTGAGGAGGACTATTTTAACGCGCGCGTTATGATCGAGTCGGCCAAATGGCTCCAGCAGAACCGCGACGCGGACAAGTTCTTCCTGACGGTTGAGAGCTTCGACCCGCACGAACCGTGGTTTGTTCCGGAACATTACCGGCGGATGTATGATCCCACCGACGGCCCCGAGCAGGTTATCTCCGGGTATACCAACACTACCTCGATGCCGCCGCATCTGCTCCGGCGAACCCAGGCCAACTACAGCGGCCTTGTGACTATGTGCGACCGCTGGTTCGGCCACCTGTATGAGACTCTCAGGACGCTCGGTATGCTCGATAATACCCTGTTGATCGTCACCACCGATCACGGCCACTGCATCGGAGACGCCAACTACATAGGCAAACGCGGTTATCCGAGTTCAAGGGCGGTAAACGACGTGCCTGTGATCATCCGCCATCCTGAAGGCCTCGGTGCCGGAAGGCGATCCGATCTGCTTGTGAACCACACGGACATCTCGGCCTTGATCCTGGAGCTCGCCGGTGTTCAGCCTCCGCGGCCTATCGACGGCACCTCCTTCTGGCAGAACGCCCTCGACGGCGGGCCAGCGCTGCGTGACCACGTGACGATCGCTTGGGGAAGCGCCGTCACCGTTGTCGACGAACGGTGGTGGCTCAACGTTAAGATCGACGGCACGGGAAGCTTCCTCTACGACCTCAAGTCCGATCCGTCACTCACGACTAATAAGGCCGACGAGCATCCGGACGAGGTCACGCGCCTCTACAAGCTAGGGGTCGAAGACGCCGAAGGCGGATTTCCGGATTACCTGAAAGAAATCTGCGCCAGGCAGACCGATGCGCCAGGCTGCAGCGCGCTCGTTGCGAGGGCCTAGCGGGCAGATTGCGGCCGGAAGAACCGATACGACGACACATTACGAGCATTCGGGCGGGGCCGAAGTCAGGACCGCGCGCTGAACACGATCCGACAGGTGTCGCACCGATCGGACTCGACACACAGCCGTCCGTCAAAAGCCACGTCAATACCGCCGCCGAACTCCTTCGCCCAGCCCGCGAGCTCCCGCTTGCAGATGCGGTCGGCAATCACCTCGGCGATTTGCGTCCTGCCACTCGATTTCAGGATCTCATACCACGGGCACACACGCACGGTCACGACCGCCTCGCGTGGCGACACCTCGATATCGTACTCGTGACCCTCGCCGGCCAGCTTGAGCTGGAACGCACGAGCGAGCTCCTCGACTGAGCTCCCTTCGATCCCCAGGATCTCGCGAGCCTTCCTGGCCTGAATCTTGCTCATCACCTCCCAGACGGCTTCGTCGAGCGCCATCGCTTCCTCAAACCCGTGCCGTTCCTCGAGCTTGACGAACCAGAGACCGTCCAGGGCGAAGTAGGACCTGCGCAGGAAATCCGCTATCTGTGCGTCGCTAGATACTTGCGTCATCTTTGCCCCTCTCTCCAAATACCCGCGCACGAGCCTACTACATACGGCCGAGTCGGGTCAAGACATTGTTGCGACAGAACCCAACCCTAGCTTTTCCGGCGATTCGACGGTTCTCAACAAAGCAGGGGGAGTCGCTGAAAACGCGCCTGTGCTGACGACGTATGGGCACCGTCACCCCGACCCTCTCCAGTCTCAAGGGAGAGGGCAAACCTCTGCACACCCCAGAACGAGTGCCCCACCGCCGAAGACGGTCTCCAGTTCCGCGCAAATCGCGTCATGCTGAACTTGTTTTATTTCAGCATACAGGCACCGCATGGATGGATCCTGAATCGAGTTCAGGATGCCGGGGTGCCGGGCGTTTACGCTCGTTAGACTGAACCGATACGTAATCAAACGGTCGCTTGACTGAGGATTTCGCAGATGGTATCTTGAGGTCGTTGCGATAGAACACAAACCCAGCGCTTTCGGCAATTCGACGCCCATTGGCCAAGCGGGAGAACCGCCGAAAACGCGTCTTGCAACAGCCTAATGGTATCAATGGTCTGCTGCGAACCGGTCAGGATATGCGAGCTACCATCACAACCAACAGTCGCGACGAGACACTGGCGCTGGGCGAGAGGCTAGGCAAGCTCTTGCGGGCCGGCGATGTAGTCGCACTGTACGGTGATCTGGGCGCCGGCAAAACCGTGCTCGCCAAAGGCATCGGACGCGGGCTCGAAATCGAGGGGGACATCCATAGCCCGACGTTCACAATAATCCATGAACACTGCGGCCCGCTGCCGCTTTACCATATCGATCTGTACCGAATAGAGAACGAGGTAGAGATCGAGTCGATCGGGGTTCAAGAGTACCTGGAAGCAGATGGGGTTGCTGTGATTGAGTGGGCAGAAAAGATGAGATCGGCGCTTCCGGAAGACAGGTTGGATGTTACGCTGCGCAGGACTGGCGACACGTCGCGCGAGATCGCCTTCGAAAGCAATTCGCCGAGAATGCAGGCAATGATCAGGGAGTTGTCGGCCGATGCTGACCCTTGCGATTGAAACTTCGGGCGAGGTGTGCACGCTGGCGCTTGGGCGCGACGCCGGCCTGCTGAGCGAGCGGCGGTTCCATCACAAGATGAGCCTGCTGCGCCGCATATTGCCCAATATCGAGAACATGCTCGCCGACGCCAGATGCCGCGCGAGTGACCTTGATGCTATCATCGTCGGGCTAGGGCCCGGGTCGTTTACTGGGCTGAGAATCGGGGTGACGATCGCCAAGTCACTTGCTTACGGCCTCTCAAGGCCGGTCGTTGGAATCGGTACGCTCGACGCACTCGCGAGAAGCGTCGCTCCGACCTCAGCCGAAGCAATTTGCCCTATGATCCACGCGCGAGCTAACGAGGTGTATTGGACGGTCACCGACTGCTCAGGTACACTTCGACTCGCCGACTACCACGTCGGCACAGTACAACAGGTTCTCGAGGAGATGGCCGAGCGCCAGGGCAAGGTGCACTTCTGCGGTACCGGCTCGACTCGCAATGCGGAGGCAATCAGACACGTTCTGGGTACCAAAGCGATCATCGGAGAAAAGTGGTCCGAATACCCGTGCGGTGCCGTCCTGATCGACCTCGGACGAAGCCGCGTCGAGCGCGGCGAGTTCGACGATACTATGTCACTGGCCCCGATATACGTCCGCAAGCCCACCCCGCTCGTGCGGCTGGAATCAGGCGAGCTCTAGACGATCACAAATGTGCCGGCGAAGTCGGACGGCGGGAGTCCGGTCCCGCCACTGCAAAGCGTGAAGTATGCTTACAATTGACGGCAGCTTCGGCGAGGGCGGCGGGCAGATTCTGAGAACAAGCCTCTCGCTCGCCGCGCTCACCGGGCAGGAAGTCACCATCGAAAATATCCGGGCCGGACGCGAAAAGCCCGGTCTGCGCCCTCAGCACCTCACCGGCGCCCTTGCGGTTGCCGAGATATGCGACGCCGAGGTGCAGGGCGCGGAGATCGGGTCGATGCGGCTTGTCTTTCGTCCCCGTAAGATCAAGCCCGGCAGGTACGAGTTTGACGTATCCAAGATACGAGCTTCTGCAGGTTCGGTGAACCTGATCCTGCAGACTGTCCTCTGGCCGCTGGCATTCGCCGGGCACCCAAGCCGGCTCACGATCAGGGGCGGCACCCATGTCCCATACGCTCCCACCTCGAACTACATCGAGGATGTCTTTCTGCCGACAGTCGCGCGTATGGGCCTCATATGCCACTTCTATATGGAACGTGCGGGCTACTATCCCATCGGAGGAGGTGAAGTCCGACTGAATATAGAGCCGGTAAAGGCGCTTAGACCCGTGTCGCTAATAGAACGCTCAGAGTCGATGAACGTCCATCTGACTTCGGCCGTGTCGAACCTGCCTGAACATATCGCCGAACGCCAGCTCAATACCGGACTTGCGCGGCTCAAGTCGCTCGGCCTGCAACCGAGCGGCGAGACGACCCGGTACCCGTCGCCCGGCAAGGGAACCGTGTTCTTCATCCTGGCCTCGTTCGACGACACGAAGGCGGGATTCCAGTCACTCGGAGAACTACGAAAGCGGGCCGAGGCAGTAGCAGAAGACGCCTGCGATGAGTTCGCCGCCTATTGGCAATCCGGCACGGCCCTCGACAAGCACTTATCCGATCAGCTCATCATCCCGATCGCGCTGGCAGGCGGCCTTTCCGCATTCACAACGTGCGAGATCACCCAACACTTGCTCACAAACATCGCCGTAGTCGAGCGGTTTTTGGATGTTCGGTTTGCCGTGCAAGGCGAGCTGGGCCAGCCGGGGACCGTGCGGAGAATCAGATAGCTTGCGACGCCATATCGCAGGCTAGTTGCCACGAAATGCAAACGCGCCGTTCCGGCGGTTCAAAGCTCCTTAACCAAGCGGGAGAATCGCCGAAAACGCGTCTGTGCTAACGACGTGCGCGCGCCATCACCCCGACCCTCTCCCATTAAGGAGGAGGCAGACGCATAGGCGAACCGTTGTTTGCATACTGTACGAGAGTTACCCGTGCGGGGTGATTGCACTGGCGCAACTTCTAACTACCGGCCGGCTCAAGCGGGCCTCGAGGTTCTCAGCAGGTACAGGAAGAACGGCGCGCCGAGCATGGCGGTAACGATGCCGACCGGCAGTCCGCTCGGCGGCAAAATCGCGCGAGAGACGAGATCAGCGAGCACAGTGAGCGTCGCCCCGGCAAGCGCCGAAGCCGGTATCAGCACGCGGTGGTCCGGGCCGAAGAGTTTCCGGCAGATGTGCGGCACGACCAATCCCACGAACCCGATTATCCCGCTCGCCGCGACCGCCGCCGCCGTCACCAGCGACGCGACTCCGATGATGACGAGCTTCAGGTTCTCCGTCTCGATCCCGAGGTGCTTCGCGGACTCCTCGCCCATCGAAAAGACGTTCAGGTCCCTCGCGAACGCGAACAGCGAGATAAGACCGAGGATTGCAAACGGTCCGGCCATTCGCACGTAGCCCCAGGGGTCGGAGGCGTCGAACGAGCCCAGTAGCCAGGCGACGATCTTGCCCTGCGCCTCAGCGGGGTCGCCTGCCGCCAGCGCCAGGACGAAGCTGAGCAGCGCCCACAGAAACGACCCGACCACGATCCCCGCCAGCAGAAACGAGTGGATCGAAACCCTGCCGGCAGATCTTGCAAGCCCATAGACGGCGAACATCGCGCCCATCGCGAACGCGAATGCGACCGCCGGCACGCCGTATCCTCCGGCGAACCCCCCTAGCCCGAGGACCGTCGCCACTCCCGCCCCGAGAGCCGCCCCTGACGACACCCCGACAGTATACGGATCGGCAAGCGGGTTCAACAGCAGGCCCTGCAGCGCCGCACCCGCCATCGCCAGCAGCGCACCGACGATCAATGCAAGAATCGCACGCGGAATCCGTATCTGCCAAATGATGGTGCGGTCCATCTCCGGCACACCTGCGTCGATGGACCGCGATACAAGGGGAAGATGCGATGCCACCACCCGTGCCACGCTCGCGACCGGAACATTCTTCTCGCCGTACGACACATCGGCCGCGAGCGCCCAAACTAGCAGCACCAAAACCAAAGCGCAAACACCCACAAGCCGCGCGAGGATGTTCCGGGCTGCTTCCTGTGGCAGCACGGCCCGGGCAATCTCCGCCGACGGCTCGGATGTCAGAGAGCCTGAGCGATCTTCCATACTCGCCCGACTCTGACCAGAGTCAGCCTTATCTGCCGGGCAGTCTCCCCGGAGTTCGACTGGAGGGTTATGGTGATTATGGCACGGCGCGGATCCGTCGGCTTGTCGTAATCCGGCGCGCTGACGCGCGGCGTTGCGTTGTAGCTGTTGATGTCCTCGATCCACATCTCCGCAAGCGCCCGCATATCCATCATCCTGGCCGACAGATCCTGATCGAACGCTGGTGTGATCATAGTCCTGGCTCGGGAAAAGTTGCGGGAGAGCATGGCGTTGAACCAGTCCTCGGCGACCACCTCAGGAGGCACGACGTGCAGAGCCCTGTAGAGTATCAGGATCAGGATCAGAAGGGCGACGGCAGCACCGACGGCCTGCATGAGCCTGGGCGACGGCCGCCAATGGCGCTCCTCCTCAACGTCGAACTTGCCGCCCGCGGCAGTGCGCTCACCACACTGTATGCACACCTTCTGATCGGGGTGGAGCTCAGCCCCGCACTTTCTGCAGTTCACGGGTCATCACCTCTTTCCGGTTCAGAACGGCACGGCTGCTTTCACATATTCCGCGCGCTTGTCGCAAGTGCTTCTCCGCCAGGGAATCGGATTGTCAGCACGTCCACAAGGCCGACGAAGAATGCCACGAACACTCTCCCGGCCCTCAGGAACCGGTGACGACTGGGCCGGCACCGTCCTCCGCGGTGCAAACGTATACCTGTGGTACGACACCCATCCGCCTCTCGTAACCGAGCTTTACTGCCTCAACGAACTGGTCCACGAGCTCATCGTGCACCAGGCTGATGGTGCAACCGCCGAACCCCGCCCCCGTCAGACGCGACCCAATCGAGCCTGGCGCCTCGCGGCATACCTCTACCATCGTATCCAGCTCCGCACAGCTAACCTCGTACAGACGGCGCGAGGACTCGTGCGAGGCGTCAAAAAGCCTTCCGAATTCCTCGTAGTCGCCGTTCTTGAG
>JBMFPI010000092.1:0-10739 GCA_049969195.1 Armatimonadota bacterium | reverse complement strand
GTAGTGGACGAAGTGCCCACGAAGCCGCCGTTTCTATATATCTTGTAACCCGCAACGCCGAAGTTGTCGGTGGAAGCATTCCAGGTCAGGTTGATCTGGGTGGTCGAGGCCGCCACGGCTGAAAGGCCGGTAGGCACGGACGGCGGTGTTGTCTCCGGTCCGACATACACAAACTTGACCGCGTCGGCAATGACTACCTTGCTTGATTCGCCGGTGCCGTTGTGGAGCTGCACATATCCTGTCGTGCCCGCTTTGAACTCGATCCCGGGTGCGAACTTGTACCACTGGGAGCCGTTGGTTTGCTGGTTGATCGTGTAGTAAGAGGTGCCGTTCGAGTGGACGACGCTGAACGGAGCGGCGGTCGAGCGGTTGGAGCCCGTATTGTACCACACGTGAACGTCATACTTACCGGGCGCTGTGATGTTGGGAGTCCAGGTCGCCGTGCCCGTTGGAGACGACGCCGTCAGCAAGAAGTGATACGAACTGGCGTCGGTGGGCCATCCACCTGCATAGGCCCCGATCGTCCAGGTGCCTGTGAACGTACATCCGGGGTCCGCGTCGTCGATGATTATGTCGGCTACTTGCGCCGTGGTGGTGAACGTGTAATCTCCGGAATACGATGTGAGGCCCGAACCGTTAGTTGACTTTACCCGGAAATGATATAGCGTATTTCGATCAAGCCCAGACAATGCCACGGAATGTGCGGTGACGTAGTTGGTGTCCTCGGGCGTCGAGCTGCCGTAAGATGTGGTCAGACCGTATTCCACCTGGCTTGTGGACATATCGTCGGTCGTCCAGGTGATCGTGGCTGTTGACCCGGTAATGTTGGTCGCCTGGACGTTCGAGATGACCGGCGGTGTGGTGTCGGCTGATGTCGCGAAGGTGTAATCTCCGGACACAGACTCGATACCCCCGCTGCTTGTGCTGCGGACACGATAATGGTAAGTCCGACCGGCAACAAGGCCAGTGAGCGGCACGGTGTGGGCGGTGACGAGCGTCGAATCAAGCGGCGTAGTGGAGCCGTATGAGGTCGTCAAGCCGTACTCAACCTGGCTCGTGGCGGGAATATCGGTGCTCCACTTTATGCTCGCGGACGAGGAAGTGATGCTTTCCGCCCGGACGTTCGAGATAACAGGTTCGGCGTTCGTGCTGAGCTGGAAATTGTTCACGTACATATTGCCGGTGACTGCGCCGATCTGGACTGTAACCTGTCGGCTCAGCGCGGCATAGCCCGGGTAGGTTGCGGTGACGGTGTAGGTCCCGGGGGTCAGGTCGATGAAAGCGTACCATCCCATGCCGTCGCAACGCATGCTGCGGTTTTCGGGGCCGCTTATGCTGACCTGTGCCCCATAGGCCCCGTCCGCCCACGCGCCGCTCGGCAGCAGCGTGACCTGACCGCTTATGTGTCCCTTGGTGGGTGCGACTTTCCAGGGCATCGGAGGGATGTCCGCCCAGGTAGGCGTAACGTCGGAGACGAGTCTCGGGGCGAACGTGGACCACGAGCCGCCGCTGTACGGAACTCGATACGAGTAGCCGCAAAAGCCGTTCGCGTAGTTGCCGGCGGGCGACGGATCCCGCGTCATCTGCAACTCGAGGATCGCGTTATTGAGCGAGTTGAGATAAATGCCCGGGCCGACCACCATGTGCCGGTTGAACTTGCGATCCTTTTCGAAGTTCATCCACCTCACATAGTCATTTGGCAGAGAGGCGTAGTTGTAATAAGTCATCGGGATGGCCATGTCAACGATGCCTTCCTGCATCCAGCTATCCCAGTCGGAGTAGACTTCGTAATACGGACGCGTGTTCATAAACGCGCTGCGGGTCGAGGAGGTGGGGGACGGGTTCCAGGTGACGAACGCCCCGGACACCTTCACGTTAGGCTTGACTGCCTGGACTCTGGCGTAGACCTGTCGCACGAGCGCTGTGACCTGATCGCGCCGCCATTGAGAGAAATCGGCGTCGTTATAGACCGGAGTGCTTGCCCTATTGTATCGCGCCTTGAATCGTTCGATGCTGGTCGGGTTGTATCCCTGGCGCTGGCCGGTATAGCGGATGTAGTCGAAATGAATGCCGTCGATGTCGAAGTTAGTGACGAGGTCCATGCAGACGTTTACTAAGTACTCGAGCGCTTTCGGGTGGCCGGGGTCGAATGGCTTGTCGTCTGGCTCAGCGCCGCTGTCGTCCCGCGTGATCCAGTAGTTCTCCGGGTCGGAGGGGTCATTGTGCTCGTAGTACACCGGCGAGGTGTAGCTAGACGAAGCCGTTGCGAAGGTAACAATCCACGCGTGGACCTCGATGCGCTTCTTGCCGCCTGTGGTGTCGTGAGCGGCGTTGATCGCGGCCTGAAGGGCGTTGAAGTCGGCGGGTGAAAGGCCTGAGAAGTAAGGCTCGCCCACCCCGGAAGGATAGCACACATCCGCACGTCTGCGGACCTGGATCACCACCGCGTTGCAGTTGGCCTCCCGAATCTGGCCTTTACTTGTTGGGTTGCCGACCACACCCAGCAGGTTGTCCACCTGGCTCTGGCTCAAGATGCCGGCGCCCCAGGCGTCAACCCAGAATCCTCTGAACTCGTCCGCACGGGCCGACGACCCAGCGAACAAGACCGCGGTCGCCGCGGCGGCCAGAAAGAGCGCGCCTAGGCCGCACCTAGATAACGTGAACATCGGCAATACCTCCTCAACGGCAAACAACGGCCACGAGCAAAAGAGGGGAAAACGCAAGCGGCACAAATACGCGCCCGGTCACCATGTATCCGCTCAGTCTTGCGGGCGCACACACCCAGCTCCCCGTGATCCTGAACTCGATTCAGGATCCACCCCTTCGGCGCTTAGATGGCCAAACAAGTTCAGCGTGAAGTAATTCCCGCGAAACTGAACTGTCTCGTCGCGACAGCCGCCTTGTCGGCAACTCTCCCATTCAATTATCGTATTTGATTTAGGAGCAACGAATCGCCGAAGACGCCGGATTTGCGTGCCATCGCAACTACTTCAACACGGGCGGGCATACTGCCTGGCCCGCGCAACCTGATTCACCTGCTGCTGAATAAACTGCGGCTTCTCCCCCTCATTTGCATTTTACCTTTCAACTGCGTGTTTTGTCAACGCCTTTCTGCTGTGCTATAATCCCACCATTGGAATCCGAGCAGGTTGCTGCCATAAGCGCATTTTCGGCGATTCTCATGCTCAGTCGAGGAGCGTCGAATCGCTGAAAACGCCGAATTTGTGTTCTATCGCAACAATCTTCAGGAGGAACCGATGTCGAGTTTAGCGCACACGTGGGCTGAGTCCGATCTTTACATTCTGGCCGATGATGAGGTTGTTGCCGAGTGCAGGAATGTTGCTCGGCGCCTCTGCCCGATCAAAAAGGAACCGGAGCCGGTAATCAAGCCCGACAAGCCTTGGGAGGGACTTCAGCCCGACGGATCGGTGAACTCGCTTCAGGATCCCTTCTATGCCACGGTGCTCTACGACCCTTCGGAGCGCATCTTTCGAGCCTGGTATAACGTCTACGACCGATTCGCAAACCGAATGTACAGCCCACCCGTCGTGAGCCAGGGTTACTCCTGCCGTTATGCCGTAAGCGAGGATGGGCTGAACTGGGAAAAGCCCGAGATCGGCGAGGTATGCTACGACGGCTCCGTGCGCAACAACATATTGCGCTTCAAGGGAGTCGAGACGGAGGGTACTTCGTGTCTAGGCGAGCAGATATGGAACATCGTACCGTACGCTTCGCCGGACGCTGAATGCGAGGACCGTTTCGTCGCCAGCCTGCAGTCCAGCTACCCGGACCCCCTTTACAGCCACGGGATTACGATGTGCTACAGCCCGGACGGCATTCACTGGCGGATGCATTTCCCGCCGGTTCTGACCTATGAAGGCGACTGTCACGGCTTCTGCTGGGATCCGGTCAGCCGGTGCTTCTTGCTCACGACACGCTCGCACGAGTATATGAACCTGTGCCGCAGGTGGGGGAGGCAGTGGAAGCGGCATATCGCGCTTTTCAGAAGCCGGGATCTTATCCACTGGACCGCCGCTACCACCATTCTTGAGGTCGACGAGAACGATCCGGAGGATGCTCAGCTATACCTGATGTATATCGTTCCTTACGGCCATACGTATCTGGGTCAGCTGTTGATGTTCTACACGCATGAGATGACCCTTGATGTGCAGCTGGCGCTCAGCCGGGACTTGGTGACCTGGAAACGTATGCCGGAGCGAACGCCGATCCTGGCGCGCGGGGAAGAGGGGGCGTGGGACTGTCGCCACGTGGCGCTGACGCACAATCCGCCTCACCCGATGGGCACCGAGATGCGGTTCTGGTACGCAGGGAAGAACGCGCCGCACTATCAGGCCGGCTACGGCGCGCTCGGAACGGGGACGCTGCGGCGCGACGGCTTCGCTTGCTACGAGGCCGGCGAAGAAGAGGGCGTCATAACTACAATTCCGTTCAGGCCGCCGAAACCCAACCAGGCCACGCATCTGATCCTGAACGTCGATGCCGCGGACGGTGAGCTGCTGGCCGAGGTTGTCGACCTCAACGGCAATCCAATTGAGGGGTGCACCCGAGCGGACTGCGTGCCCATACGTGGAGATCACATCCGGGCCGTGGTCAACTTCAAGGCCGGGCCGGGGAAATACTTCAGCCGCGGCAATTTCATGAGGTTTGCGGAGGATGTTCGGTTCAGGTTCTACCTGCGCAACGCCAGGTTATATGCGATCAAGGTAGCCAACTACCTGCCTCAGTGGCCGCAGGGGTAGTGATCGCCGGACAGGATAGCGTAAAATTGTTGGAACAGAGCGCAAGACCGACATTCTCGGCGATTCGACGCTCTTGAACTAGAACTAGGCGGCGGAATTGCCGGAGACGCGCCTATCGCGATACTCTTGAATAACGCAGAGAGATGAAAGCAAGTGGACGTCGAATACAGCACTAGCGCACAAAAGCCCTATGCCATCATCGATGACGCCGGGCCGGAGCACGGGCAGTATATCAACTCGTTCTGCATAACCAGAAAGGGAACGTGGCTGATCAGCATCACAATCGGCCACAGCAGGTGGGGAACTACCTATACCCGCCGAAGCACCGACCGAGGAAAGACCTGGGAGGACCGGGTCTACGTCGTCGAACCGGGCAAGCTTGAACCGGGCCGCACGATAGAGATGGGCCAGCTCCTTCCGCTGGAAGACCGCATATACCAGTTTCACATCCAGCACACGCATCCAGACACACGGTTCGGGGAGATCAAATACACCGTCAGCTACGATGACGGCAAGAGCTGGCAAGGGCCGACGGGACCGGGCTCCCTCTACCATTCGACTACACCCGTTTACGAGCTCTCGCCGAACAGCGACGGTTGGCATCTGATGGCGCCGGGGGTAACCATTGTCCCTCCCCGCTCACCGGACGGCAGGGCCGCAAGCGGCGGCGGCTCTGCTTGCCAGGAAGCCGGCGACGCAGGTGATCAGGAGTGGCTCCTGCCTATGAACATCTCCACGGACCCGCTGCCCCTTTCCGAGATCAGATCGGAGCTGGTGTTCGGGATATCGAAGAACGTGTTCACGGCCAAAGACCCGGCGGAGGTGAGCTTTGAGTTCTTCCCGAAGCCGCCGCATGGGGTGAGGGTGCCGCTTGAATCCGTGCCCGGCGCCTCGCTTGGCCAAGAACCGCAGGTTGTACAGCTTTCCGACGGCCGGCTCTTCGCGGTGTGCCGGACCGGAAACGGCTGCATTTACTACACCGTGTCCGACGATCTCGGCCGCACCTGGCGCGAGCCTCAGCCCCTCAGATACAAAGAAGGCGGGCAGAAGATGCTCAATCCGAACTGCCCGTGTCCGCTCGCCAGGCTGTCGGGTGGCAGATATGCTCAACTGTTCTGCAACAACGACGGAACGGCCTTCGGTGGAGCCGATCCCTTCGATCACACGAAGAATCGCCAGCCGGTCTATGTTTCGATTGGTCGCGAAACCGGCAGCAGGACGGGTCAGCCGCTGGAGTTCTCCGAGCCACGGCTCTTGTGCACCATCGAGGGCTTCCACCCCGAACAGCACTGGCGCGATCTCACTTACGGTTTCTTCCTGGAGGACCAGGGCGAATACTACCATTTCTATAACGCCGTCTGGCGGTTCGTGCAGGTTAATCGGGTGGACCCGAAGCTACTGGAGTGAGTCGGATGTCAAAGTCGATGGCGCAGATTGTGAGCTTGTGTTTGCTGGTCGGGATCAGCGTGGAGAGTGCAGCCGCCGGGGCGGCGTCGGTACGCGGATGGACCGTTGTTGCCGCGGGGTGGAGGCCGGACGCGAACCCGTTCGTCGAATCGCAGGTGTGGGAGGATCATGTCTGGACTGAGGGCTGGGGCTACGAGGAGCAGTTCTACCCGAAGTATATGCGTCCCGCGGGCAGCTTGCACGTAATCCTGCGCAACGATTCCGGCAAGACAGACTCCATCTCGCTTGAGTCGATCAAGGGCAAGCCGCTGGCCGAGGCGATTACGAGCGAGCGGCAGCTCGGGCCGGTTGTCTGGTATCTGATCGAGTCGCCTCAGCTTCCCGTCGACCCCAAAAGGCCCGACGACGCCGAACTCAACGTTCAGAGAAACGTGCCGCCCGGCGAGTGGGTTGAGTGCCTGATACGAATGCGCGAGGTGCCCCGGGATGCCATGCGAATCGGGTTTTCAACGAGCGGCGGAGCCGCTATGGAGGTTACCGTCGAGCCGCGGGCGTCGACGCTGAGGATCGAATCGGTCTCGTTCTCGCCCAAGATCGATCTGATCTACGTGTACGTGCACGCGCTGGACGGCAAGGTTCCGTCGAGGCTCGATCTCCAACTAGACGGCAGGCAGGTGAGGTCCCGGGCGGTACAGGGGCCGCCGGGATCCGGTCTGGTTCTTCTGACTGCGGCGCTCTCGCCCGCCTGGGAGTATGGATCGCACCACCTTGTCGAGGTCCGAGCGCGGGGCGAGAAGCTCACGGAACGCGTACGCGCCTGGGACGGATTTTACTCGCTCGGGCTCTTCGGAACGGCGGATAAGGAACACGTCGCCGCCGCTCGGGCTCATGGGATCAACACATACTACTGGAACAATAACCAGGTCCTGGACGAGGCCGGAATGTGCACGATCCCGGCCCACTTGCCGACCACCGGCGTCCCCAGAACGGCGGGCGGCGCGGGAATGCTGTTCCTCTACAATAAGGACGAGCCCGATGCGGGCGATGCCGGGCGCGGCGACAGGCTTCCACATATGGATCGGCTCGGGCTGATGGCGATACCGGAGGTGATTCCGTTAATGCGCGGCCAACGCAGGCTGTGGCCGACCGTGCCGAACCTGCTCCTGGTGGACAACACGTATAAGCCGCTGAACTATTATGTCTACGGCCGGATACCGGATGTTTTCAGCACCGATCCCTACGTGCCGCTCAACGGCAGGCAGGTAGACTACGTCTACCACGCGCTGGAGTGTGCAAGGGATGCCTCGACGCCGCGTCCGCTTGTAGCCGTTCTCTGGGCTTGCAGCCTGGGAGGCAAGCGCAAGTTCGGCAGCAACGCTCCCACGCCCGAGGAAATGCGGATGATGATCTACTACGCTATAGGCTGCGGGGCCAAGGGGATCGGATACTTCATCGATATGACGAAGACCACGGGCGAAGGCTCGTTCGTTGGCCTGTCCGATATCAAGCCGCTCTGGGAGGAAGTCGGACGCTCGAATCGCGAGGTTGCCGCGCTCGCCGGATATCTGGCCGTCGGGTGCCCGGCGGGTCCGCATTCGATGCAGGGAAAGGTTTGGGTCAGATCGGTGATGTGCGGCCCGGATGCGATGATCGTTGTCGCGGTCAATACCAACCATTACATCGCTTACGAGACCCAGAAAGAGGTTTCGTTCCACTTTCCGCTGCGGAACGCGGACGTGAATGTGCCGTTGCCGCGGGGGTTCGGGAATGTCAATGTGCAGGAGGTTGTCGACGGCCGCCTTGTCCCGTATGCGCACCAGGTCTCGAAGGGCAAGATCACACTGCGGCTTGATACGCTGGACGCGGCGCGGGTTTTTCTGGTGACTGCCGGTCCGCCCGCGCCTTCTTCAGCAAAGAGGGGGGAGTTCCGTCCAACTTCGACTTCGCCTGGTACGGGGACCGGCCGCTGAGGTGTCTCGACCTGGCTGTTCCCGCGAGTGAAAACCGGTTGACGATAGGGCCGGGCGGCGCCTCGATTGGACCTGCAGTTCCCTGGGGGAGGCACAATATTCAGCATGTTGTGACCGACTGCGTTTCTGTCTGGCCGCAACAGGCGTCTGAAGACGAGAACTTGTCGCGATAGAACGCAAAACCGGCGTTTGCGGCGAATTGATGCTCCTCGACTAAGCGGGAGAATCGCCGAAAACGCGTCTATCACAACAGCCTGGTTGGAGGCGAGGAGCTAGAATGCAAAAGTTTCCGAAAGTTATGGATTTGTTCAGGCTGGACGGGCAGGTAGGGTTCGTGACCGGCGGGGCGCGCAACCTGGGCTATGACATGGCGCTCGCGCTCGCTGAGGCGGGGGCCGATGTGTGCATTACATCGCGCGACGCATCGAGCGCGGCGAAGTCCGCCAAAGCGATAGCCGACGAGACCGGGCGAAAGGTCCTGCCCCTGCAGTTGGATGTAAGGGACGAAAATCAGGTGATAGCGGCGGTCGATGCCTGCCTGGCGGAGTTCGGCAGGATCGACATTCTGGTCAACAACGCCGGAAACGTGATCAGTAAGCCCGAAACGGCCCAGATCGAGAATCGTCCGCTTGCGGACTGGCAATACACTATCGACGTCAATCTCACCGGCACCTTTCTGTGCAGCAAGCATGTGCTGGCCAGGGCCATGATCCCTGCGAAGCGCGGCAATATCATCAACATAGGCTCGATTGCAGGGATTATCGGACGGGACCGCCGGGTGTACGAGGGCACGGACATGGGCGGCTCCACCGTGGATTACGAGGCTGCGAAGGCCGGTGTGATCGCGATGACGCGCGACATGGCCGTCTACCTGGCGCAGTTCGGGATCAGGGTCAACTGCATCAGCCCGGGCGGTTTCTTCCGCAACCAGCCCGAGCCTTTTGTCAGGGCTTACTGCGAAGCGACACCTATGAAGCGCATGGGCATCGACGGGCTGGAGATGAAGGGTGCGGTAGTGTTCCTCGCGTCGGAGGCGTCGAGCTATGTCACGGGACACAACCTGGTTGTCGACGGAGGTTTCACTGTGTGGTGAAACCCCGCCGCGATGAACCGCATCACCGGCGATTCATCCGGTTAGTTGCCGGACGGCGAATCGCCGGTGAGGGCCGGTTTGGGGAGCGTCAAGACGGTTTTTGCTGGAGGAGCAGATGGCTGAGAACTGGCGGGAGCTGAGCGCGCTGGTGGTCGGTTTCGGATCTATAGGCCGGCGGCATCAGAGGGTGCTGCACGAACTGGGCCTGGACGATATCCGCGTCTGCGAGACGATTCCCGAACGGCGCGAAGCGGCGAAATGCGAGTTCGGAGTTACCGCCACATACGAAAGCCTGGAAGAAGCTCTGGCGGACGCGCCGGACACCGTTTTCCTGTGCTCGCCGACGGGGATGCACGTCCAACAGGCGATGCTGGCACTGGAAGCCGGAGCAGACGTGATGATCGAAAAACCGCTTTCGATCTCGCTTGACGGTGTGGAGAGGTTGAAACAGCTCGCTTCCGAGCGGAACGCAGTCGTGATGGTGGCTCATTGTTTCCGGTTCCACGACGGCCTTGTTCGGGCAAAGAGTTGGCTTGATCAGGGGCGAATCGGCAGGCTCGTTTCCGTCCGGTGCGTGTTTGGTGAGTACATACCCGAGGCGATGCCGGACTACCTGGACCGCTACGTTTCGCAGTACAGCGGGGCCTACGAGCTCATGCACGACATCGACCTGGCACTGTGGTATGCCGGCAAGAGGCCTAGGCGCGTCTTCGCCGTCGACGGCACCTTCAGCGACCTGCCGATGAGGTCACCGGATCTCGTAGAGCTGGTGATCGAGTTCGAGGACAGGTGCGTCGCGAGTGTGCACCTGGATTTCTTCGAACGTGTCCGACATCGTCAGACGGAGCTCTTGGGCACGGAAGGGACGATTATCGTCGAGTTTGCGAAGTGGGATGAATGCACGGTGTCAATCTACGAAGCCTCCAGGCGGCAGTGGACGCACGAGGTCATCAAGACCGACCGCGACGATATGTTCCGTGTCGAGAACCGGGTGTTCCTGGAGGCTTGCATCAGCCGGTCGAGCGTGCCTGTCGATATCGACGCCGGCGCGCTGGCCGTCTGGGTGATGATGGCGGCACAGAAGGCGTCGCAAAGCGGCTGCGCCGTCAGTTGAGATTGTTGCGATAGAACGCAAAATTCGGCGTTTTCGGCGATTCGACGCTCCTCAACTAGGCGAGAGGACTGCCGGAAACGCGCCTATCGCAACAGCCTGCGGTTAGTGAGTATGCGGCAGGAAATGGCAAGATGCGCGTAGTTGTGAGGATGGTAGTTATGGCGGCGCTGGCGGCAGTAGCTGGGGCCGCATGGTGTGCGGGAGTGCAGGTGTTCGGATCCGACTACTTCGCGGACACGCCTTTCCCGCAGTTCATGCACCTCTGGGACGAGGGTTTCGCGCTTTCGCAAGGGCAGAAGTATGAAGCGAACAAAGACGCGCCAGGGGCGTACGTTTTCGTGCACTTCCGGAACGCCGGGCCGAAGACAGTAAAAGTCAATGACCTGGCCGTAGAG
>JBMFPI010000091.1:0-10787 GCA_049969195.1 Armatimonadota bacterium | reverse complement strand
ATCCCATCCTACACTGCCGCTTGACCAAGTCGCGCCATCGTAGCTTCTGTCAAGGTGGGGGCGGTTTGACGCTTACGATTGCGTAGAGCACACGCCCGCCGTCCTCGTCGAATATGAAGTATTCACCCGGCATAATCTGCTCGCCCGAGCCGACGTGGATGGGCGTGAGCGGCGTGATGCGCATCGTGTATTCCTCAAAGAGCCTCGGCATCCAGTTTCACCCCCAGCGGATAGGCATAGCCGTATTGGACGACGTTTTGAAGTTCGTAATGAACTTTTCGGACGAGCGTGCCGTGGACGACGGCCGGGTCGCCCTCAAGAACGGACCCGGCCCGGGTCATCAACACCGGACGCTTCCACGGGCTGTGTTTGAGCACATAATCGCCGCCGAGCTTGCCACGCTTGACGTGCACGTTGTAGTAGCCCCGGCCCAGTTCGCCCTGACGCGGCACGTAGGCCGAGGACAGGTTCAGGAATGCGTTCGCGGACGGGACCTCGGGGGGCGACCACTCTTCAACCACAAGGTCTTTCATTGCCCCGCAGCCGGTGGACTTGTCGGGCCCGTAACCGGAGCCGCATATGTAGTCCAGACAGGCTCGAAGGCGCCGGGCGGTCATCACCGTGTCGTCTAACCGAGCCAGGAGATACAGCTCGTGCGAGGGGAACGTGTCCTCCCTGGTGTAGAGGTTGACCGAGGCCATCGTCCACCTGTTGACGACGTTATGGGTAGTCACGGCGCGCCGATATTCAGGGTAGGCCGCGCGGCACCCTGTCGTCCCAGGCCCGGTTCCGAGGGCGGGGCATAGCTTCCAATCTTCGCATGCGCAGGATGCCAGGTCGCGCTCGGCCATCGTGCCGGGGCAGATGGCCAGGGCGAAACAATCGCGGGCGAGGTCTGCCAATCGGAGCGGACTTGCCCTCGGAATCAGCGCGCCCAGTTCTATATAGGGCTTCTTCTGCAGCGCCTTCCAGGCTCCTGCGAACTCCCTCAAAGCGCCCCGATCCTCGGCGGGAACTCCGGCGGACTCGCGGGTCGCCTCGAAATCCTGCGGACGCGCGGGAAGTGCCGGGTAAGGCACATAGCACTTGTCTCCGATGACGGGCAGGCCGTCCGAAAGCAGAAGCGGCGGCACCCCATCAAATGCCGCCAGGAACTCCTCCAGCGATTTCTCGCCCTCAAGGTACCGAATGGCCCAGCATATATGGCCGAACACCGTGTCGGCGTGGAAGGGCGTCCCCAAGGACGAAACAAGACGGAACCTGACCCGAAACGTGCGCATGGCCCTAGACCTCCACCAGCGACGTTTCGACGCCGTCGACCCTGAGATCGCTGATCCTGATCTTGCCGTAGCCCCTGCTTCCACTGCCGCCTAGGGCATCCTGCTGAAGCAGAGCCAATCCCTTGAGCAGGACGTTCCAGAACTCGTCGCCGTCACCCTCGAACCTGCGCAACGACATGTCCAGGTTGAAGATCACCCCGGCCGGCACGCGCTCAGTCTTGCGGAGCCCGGTCTCGACGGCGCTCTTGATCCGGTTGATGCTGATCTCGGTTTTTTCCTCGGTGTAGGGTAGCCCCAGGGACTCCCTCCTGATCTTCTGGTTCGATTCTAGGCTTTCGTCTATGGTGCAGTCTCTGACTACGAGTCGTCCCGGGCCGATGGGAGCCCCTACGTTGGCCGCCGCGCCGAACAAATAGCAAATCGGGCATTTCTCATCCTTGCAGCTGTCTTTGTAGGCGTGCACGTTGCCGTTTTGCTCGACTTTGTCCAGGTGGAGTTCCAGCAGGGCCCTGATTCTGCCTTTCAGGCTCGAGCCAGGGATATAGGGGTTGCCGTCTCCGGGCAACCTTATGATAGGGTTGTCAACTCCGCCGATCTGGGTTGACTCTGTGCCGGCTCCAATGTGCAGGCCGGTCAGAAGTTCGATCCTGCCGGTTATGGCAGATATGCGCTCCAGTCTCATCGTCTATGGCCTCCTCCGCTCTGCGGTTTTTTTTGCGTAGAAGTAACCCAGGAATGCCTCGAAGTATTGCCCGAAGGTCTCGACGTCCTCAGCGTTCTTTATCGCCTTGAGGTTCTTCGTGAGCCACTCCGCAAATTTGTCGGGAACTCTCGCGGTTTGCCTGCCGGTCGCATAGGCGGCTTTGGAGATCAGCATTTTGACTGCGACCACGTTCTGCTCATACGCGTCCGGCCCGCCCGACTTGATCCTCTGCCTGAGGGACAGGTACTCCTGGTAGAAGCGCCTCATCTGTGAGCGGGTCGCTTCAATATTTGCGCCGACTTGGTCTGCCAGCTCGGCCGCGTGTTTTTCCACTAGCTCGGCCGGCGTTGCTTGATTGAACACTACGGTCATTGCTATTCCTCCTTTCTTGTTGCATAAGAACTCCAGGTTATCGCTGACCTCAAGAGCTTCCAGGACTTTTCGGCACGCGGGCCCGACTCCAAAAGCAAGAGCAAGGCCGCATGCAGCCTGTGATCGGCGAGTTTGGATGAACCGTCCTCGCCGGTGTAGTTGCGAGCGATGTCGTAGGCCAGGTGAGGGCGATACAGCAGGTAGTGCGGATCGCCCGTCTCAAAGTAGCGCGTCGCCTGCTGGTGATATTTGAAGAGCCTGTAAAGGAACGCCCTCGATATGCCGCCTTCCTTTCGCCGCAGGCTCTCGGAGAGCATTTCGGCCCATTGCCGAAGTCCGTCAAACTCGTCCCAGGTGAGGGTCGTTCCGAACAAAGTTAGCCTGTTCCGGCCCGCAGACTTGCTGCGTTCCAGTATTTCCCCCGTGTGTACAGAGGTAGTTGCTATCGGCAGCCGCGGTCTGAAAGTGCCCACGCCGGCGGATAACGTGAGGTTCGGGTTGCCTGCCGCGAACCGGTTGAACTCTTCCGCGATACGCTTCGACAGGAGGATTGTTTGGTCCCACGGGCCGATGAGCAGCAGGTCGTCCCCGCCGGAATAGGCGACGTATGTTTGTGGGAACTCCTGACGGATCAGTCCTACCAGCTCGGACGAGAAGAACACGTTGAGCAGGGTGCTCAGCGTGGCGATCCGGCTCAGGGACGCCCGGCCGCGCATTCCCAGGCTGAAAACAAGGCCGAGATGATCGACATCGGCACGCAGCACCCCGAGCAGGTCATCGCCGGACGAAGCCATAGCGAGCGCGGTGAAGCTCTTGATGTCACCGACTCCGGCGGTCTCGCCGCTCTCATCGTCGTCGGCACCCGACTCCAGATGCTTGCGGTATCGTGCGAATTCCT
The DNA here is from genome assembly GCA_049969195.1 of Armatimonadota bacterium. Lineage (GTDB taxonomy): Bacteria > Armatimonadota > UBA5829 > UBA5829 > UBA5829 > CALJES01. The sequence goes on along the minus strand of JBMFPI010000091.1, from coordinate 7,534 downwards.
GGCTTTCGATCTCCCCGGCCTGCCAGGTCGGTACGTACCCGGCGTAAAAGGCGAAGCCGGACGGTGTGCCCGGAATCAGCCGCACGTCCTGCAAATTGTAGCAGAACACGATGCCGGGTTCGGCCGCTTTCGGGACGTCTTTGACAACAGACGCGTACCACATGGGGCCGTCAAAGAATGCTACCGCGTCACCCGCCGGCTTCTCGGAAAGCACAAGCCACCCGCAATCGACGAGGCGTCTGCCCAAAGCGGCGTCTTTCTCGCACTCCTCGCAGGGTTGTGGCTCCTCAGGCTCACCTGCCGCCGGGCGGCGATCGCACACCGGACACGCAGGGTGGCCGCGAAATTCCTGTTCGAAAAGGCCGGCGCCGCTGGAGATTACCTCGTCAAACTTGCGCAGCTTCGCTTCGGCCAGTTGAGCGTGTATGGTCTCCAGCACTTTGTCGAACTGCCCTGCAAAATCTGATCCGATGCTAGGTCCTGACACGCCATCGAAAGCGACAGCTCCCCCAGGTAGTTGTCGAGCAGCCAAGCCGAGATCGAACTCACAGTCGCCTCGAGGGCGGACTTCGCGTGCTCGGTGTTGGGTACGAGAAGGTAGAACTGGCCGCCGGCAGAGATAATCTTGCACGCCAGCGGCAAACCCAGAGCGTGCAGAATCCGGATGGCAGCAATTTCCGTGAGGAGGGTGATGCGGAAGGATCGCCCGCGAAGCCGCCTGGCTACGCCGCCATGACCGACAGAAACCGTGCCGTAGATATAGTCCTGAATCCCTGAGAGGTCGCCACACACAAGTGAAGCCTTACTCAGCGCGTCATTGCAAACGGCATCCTCGACCCATCCCGTCTGCTCGTAATAACGATAGAAACACGCAGCCAGAGCACAGGTAACCCGCGAATGGTCGGCCAGGCTGATGTCGCGACGCTCGCGAGTAGTATCGCTGGGGATGCACCACAGGTACTTCTGAAGCAAATGCAGCAATGTATCCGCCATCCGCGGGTACGGCTCCGAAAACAACGTCCGGAAGTCGCTCAAAAACCTGTCCACATGCTGCTCGTATTCGGCCTCCGTATGCTCGTACTCCGCACCAAGCAATTCGGGGAAGGCTGAGCCTTGCAGGATGGTACCGAGCCGGTATTTCATCGCCGATCCGTCACCAGGGGTGGCCATCGGGCGTCCGATATCCACCTGGGCGAACACAGAGTCAAGCGCCGACCTGGATCTGTAGCCGCTCGTTCGATCCAGGTCAGATCTTTCGCTTGAAGAAAGGTTATCGGCCCGGCTCAACAGATACGCAAGCATTCGCGTGTGGGCATCGGCGATGGACTCGGGTCGGTCGGACACGTCTGTGTAGACCGGCGACTCATGGTGATGGCTGACCAGAGTTTTCACCAGGTCCGCGTCATAGAAGCTGTTGCGATGGGCCTCGACAAATGCGGCCAAAACGTCCCAGTGGCGGGCCTTTTCATTGTGTGCCCGCTGGTAGAACTTGCCTGCGTCGTGCAGAAGCGCTGCGCAGAGGAACCATTCAAACTCCTTCAGGGACAACACCCCCTTTCGATTTGACACCAGGAGCATCAGAGCGCCGGCAAGAGGTTGAGGCTGTTGCGACGGGCTCGCCTGTGTTCTATCGCAACAACCTCAAGCTGAGTAAGGATAATTTAGGGCACAAAAGGCCGATTTCCTCCGGCTCAGGCTGTTCGGTTCGGGGCTGCGACACCGTCCGGCCATTAAGCTTACGCTCAGCCAGGATTCTCTGAACTTCTCTTCGAAGGTCTGGTTCACTATCGTATGCCTGTGATCGATACGGGAAGCCCTCTTTGCCACACTTCGGGCGTCTGTGATGCTGAGGCCGTTATGATAGAACACATAACAGGCGTTTCAGGCGATTCGACGCCCCTTGACTGAGCGGGATAATCGCAGAAAACGTTCCTGTCAGAACGAGTTCCCCGATGAGACAGTTCGGTTCCGCGGGAATTACCTCATGCCGAACTTCTTCCAGCATCTGGGCGACGAATCAATGGATCCTGAACCGAGTTCAGGATGACGCCGCTTTGGGGCTTTGTGCCCGCGGAACTGAACTGATACGTTTGACAGCTCCAGTCGGGGTGCGTACACTGTGTGCAGTCCTTCAAGGTGTGGAGGTAGGGTTCGGCAAAATGCAGGGTTGTAATCAGCGGTAGCGGCTGGGTTCGGCAGCCTCTTAAGTCGTCCGGGGCACGCCGCCTCGCAAGCAAGTGTTGCGGGCATGTTGTCCGCTCTATGCGGCGCGGCCGCATCTGATCAAATCCACAGGCAAGAATGACTGTACGCATACTCGATCTGGATGGAAGCGTCACATCGCAGGTCAGGCTGATCGAACACATCGGCACCGGCCTTGACGTCGTCGATCTGCGCGATCTGGGGCCTGCGGTTCGATATCTGCCCTCTAAGAAGTCTGCGTGCGAGTTGGAGTCTGTTCTTACCTCGCTCGAGCCCGCGGGCCTGACCTTTACAGGCAGCGGTGATTTCCACCACGCTACCGCCTCGCTGCTGCGTGGCTTTGAGGAGCCTTTGTCCCTGGTTGTCATGGACCAGCACTCCGACTGGATCGGGGCATCCCCGTGTCCGTGTGGCTCATGGCTCAGGGACGTCCTCCGGCTGCCGAACGTGGTCAGGGTCGTTGTTATCGGGACGGAGGCCCGGAGCATTCAGGGCTGGAGGATCGTTCACGGTCCCGTCGGCGAGATCTTGTCCGGACGTGTCGAGCTTTATCCGTTCAGCGCCCGGGCATCCAGGTGTCCGGGCAGGCGCAGGGGCGAGATTGCCTGCGCGGTCGTTCAGCACAACCTGATCTGGACCGAATTATGCTGGCGCACCATCGCCGAGGCTGATTGGACAACGCTTATCGACCGCATCATCAACGGCCTGCCGACCCCCAACGTCTACCTTTCGATAGACAAGGACTGCCTGGTCGCCGAGCACGCGTTTACGAATTGGGGCAACGGAAGTCTGACGCTGGATCAGGTGCTCGAAGCGGTCCGGATGCTGGCTGAGCGCAAAAACCTGGTGGGAGCAGACATCACAGGCGATTATTCGCCTATCGAGGTCGAGAACCGGCTGATGCTGGCGATGGCCCGCAAAATACATCCCAGGAGCGGCGATCCCGGCCCCGATGACCTCAGACGCAACGAGGAAACGAACCTGGCGCTGTTGGAGGCGCTGCGCACTTGAGCTTCTCCGGGCTGTCGCGATAGGTGCATTTCCCCCTCGCCCCAGCCCTCTCCCGCAAGGGGAGAGGGAGTTTCGGCGGCCCGAGGTGTGCTGGCCCGGACAGTCGGAGCGCTGAATCGCCGAAAACCCCGGTTTACATCTCGTCGCAACGGCGTTGGGGGTCTGACTGTCCCGGCAATCCCCGTTGGCCGAAAGGCGCGCAGCCCGCCGGGTTCGAAAGAGGTCCAGCTGCGGCAATCACTCAGCAGCGCGGGGCTCGGCCCTAGGTGGACCTCTCAGCGGCGCTCGCCAGCGCCCCCCGGGGGCTGGGGTCAGAGAAGACTCGTGCTGAAATATCTCTCCGCCCGGTCCGGCAAAACCGTGACCACACGGCTCTTTGGTCCCAGCTTTTCCGTCAGTTTCATAGCGGACCACATGTTGGCGCCGGAGGACGTGCCTACCAGACAGCCTTCCACGGCCGCCAGTTCTCGCGTGGTGCGGATTGCGTCCTCGTCCGTCACGGTGATAACTTCGTCGATGAGTTCAACATCCAGCACGGGCGGGATAAAACCGTCGCCGATTCCCTGGATCTGGTGAAAGCCGGGTTCATGGCCAAGTAGCGCGGAGGAATTAGCCGGCTCTACCGCGGCAATCACGACGTCTTGCAGACGCTCCTTCAGAAACTTTCCGACCCCGGTCAGAGTGCCGCCGCTGCCGACGCCGGCTACGAATGCGTCTATATCCCCGCCCATCTGCTCCCAGATTTCCGGTGCCGTAGTGAGATAGTGGGCCTCAGGGTTCAGGGGGTTGACGAACTGACCGACCAGAAACGCGCAGTCCGTGTCGGCTTTGATCTCTTCCGCTCTGACGCACGCTCCGGCGATGCTCTCCTCAGGCGGGGTCTCTACCAGTTCCGCGCCGAGCGCGCGAATGATCTTCTTGCGCTCCTCGCTCATGTCGGAAGGCATGCAGATAACGACACGATACCCCTTCAGCCTGCCGACAAAGGCCACAGCGATCCCGGTGTTACCGCTGGTGGCCTCGACGATCGTGCAGCCGGGCTTGAGCTCGCCTCTGATCTCTGCCTGCTCAATAATGTGCTTGGCGACCCTGTCCTTGACGCTCCCGGCCGGGTTGAGGAATTCCGCCTTGGCATATACGCAGCCGCCCCCCATCCGGCGTAGGTGCAGCATAGGCGTGTTACCCACAAGGTCCAGGATGTCGTCAACACAGATCGCTAGCGATTCGCGCGGCAAACGCAATGTCCTCCTCCGGGAAACGGGCCCTCCGGTCCCATTACTAAACCTTCGACCAACGGAGGGCCCAATCCTCCGCGTCTAGTGTCCGTCAAGTCTTGCGTGCGCGAAGGCTCAGAACCCCATCATCCTGAACTCGATTCAGGATTCATCCCTTCGGTGACTGGGATGCTGAAAAACAAGTTCAGCATGACGTGATTCCCGCGGAACTGAACTGTCCCCGCTACTACGCGGTCGGCTCTTTAGCGCCGTTTGGCTTCTCTGGATCGAGCCTGTAGTTAGCGATGCGGGCCTCGAGGTCGCGCGACAACTCGACGCGAATGAACACGCCGTCGGCGCGATAATCCGTTTCGAACACTCTCCCCCGTTCGTGACACAGTGCTACCAGATCCCCGCGGTCGTACGGGATCACAGCCTCCACCCGTCTCGCCAGGCTAGCAATAACCTGATCGATCAGACGTATAAGGTACTGTTTGCCCTCGCCGGTCAGTGCGGACATGTAGCAGGAATAAGGCGTTTCAGCCACCAGCTTTCGCAGCCGATACTGATCTTTGACGAGATCGGATTTGTTGAACACCGTGATCAACGGCTTGTCGTGAACGCCAAGGTCCGCGAGCACTTCCATCACGGCGCGGCTCTGCTCCTCGAAGAAGTAATGGCTCGCATCGACGACGTGGATCAGAAAGTCCGCTTCGACAACTTCTTCCAGCGTTGCCCTGAATGCTGCTATCAAGTGGTGCGGCAGATTGCGCAGGAACCCAACTGTGTCGGAGAGCATGATCGAGTGGCTGTCGGACCCGTGCGGGTCCGCTCCGCCGTTGAGATCGACGCGGCGCGTGGTGGGGTCAAGCGTTGCGAATAGTCTGAGATGAGCCTCGAGCTGCGATCCGGAAAGCAGGTTGAGCAGAGTGGACTTACCTGCGCTAGTGTAACCGACCAGAGCCGCGTTCGGTATCATGAGCCGTCTGCGCGCTTTGTTCTGGATCGCGCGGCGCTTGACAACCTCGTCTAGCTCGTCTTTGATAACCGATATTCGCCTTCGAACGCGGCGGCGATCGGTTTCCAGCTTGGTCTCGCCGGGCCCGCGGGTAGCGATACCTCCCGCGCTGCCTCCTCCTATGCGGGACATTTGCACACCTCGACCCGTCAACCTGGGAAGCAGGTACTGAAGCTGCGCCAGCTCGACTTGCAACTTGCCCTCGCTGGTTCGCGCGCGGCGCGCAAAGATGTCCAGGATCAGTTGTGTCCGGTCTACTACGCGGACGGTTGCGACTTCTTCCAGGTTGCGCTGCTGGGTAGGGGAAAGGTCTTCGCCGACGATCACGAGATCCGCGCTTGACTCCTGCACGCGCAGAAACACCTCGTCCGCGTTCCCTCTGCCGATGAAGAAGCGTGCGTCGGGCGTCTCGCGGCGCACGTGCATCTCGTCTACAAGCCTGCCGCCAGCGCTATCCACCAGCAAGCGTAGTTCCTCGGTATTCGCGTGGGCCTCGTGATCGTCCTCAGGATCGACCACTACGAGCACGGCGTTGTCTGTCGATCCGAAATCTGCTGCCAATCTACACTTCCCCGGTCGGGGTTTTGGGTGTTCGTGCTTCTGCTCCAATTGCGAGGCTATCGCGCCCCAACGCAAACCCGGTGACTGAGCGCTACACGAGTAAGCGGCACAATCGCCGGGAATGTGCTCCTTGCAACTGCTTCACTTATATTATACTCGATGCCTGCTCCCGGTCCCAAGGGAGGCAGCGGGCTGTATCAGTTCAGTTTCGCGCTCTTAGACGGCCGGGACCCCGTCATCCTGAACTTGATTCGTGATCGACCCCTGCGCCGCCCGGATGCTGAAACAAGTTCAGCATGACGCGATTTGCGCGGAACTGAACTGTCACAGCGGCCCGGAGGAAGCGTAGCTCCTATCGGGCGCCCGTCGCCCTGACAAACGTGGGTGTGTGCTGCGGGAATGATCGGGTATAACACCGGGCAATGCGCGCCCGGCTCAACGTCCCCGCAGCGTAGTAACCCCCCTCTCGCTTTACGGGAGAGGCTCGGGGTGAGGGTCTGCTATGCGGCGTGCCGTCCCGGACGGAGTCGTGCTAGGTCTGCCTTGACAACCCGGCAGCGCGGTGGCATCATGCCTTCGAAGCGTAAGAACAAGAGGAGGCGATCAAGATGTCAGTTCGGTTCCGTCGATGGATAAGGTTCCGACTGTGCCTTCCGATTTGCTTTGCCGCGCTGATTGCGCCTTCACGCGTCGCGGCTTTCAACATGGGCTACCATTACGATCTGATCCGCGAGGTGGCCAGAAAGCAGGGCCTCAACAGGGACGCCTACTGCGTTATGCTGGCCGGCAACTCCTATGTCGATATCTTCCAGGCTACGGAGACGGAGTACGTCATCGACGACGATTTTTGCGAAGTCTCCAAGACTCTCGTGGAGTGCCTGCATTTTGACCAGATCTACGACACGGAATCGGCTGACCGCTACTGGAGGCAGCTCATCCAGAACACGTACGACGCGCTGGCATACGCGATTCAGCGCAATGACCCGTGCGGAATGCTGCTCGTGATCGGGACGACCCTGCACATTGTCCAGGATTTCTACGCGCACTCCAACTGGGTCGAACTCGACATCTCCAGGCTGACACAGAAAAAGGACACGACCTATTTTGAGGTCATCGCGAATCCCCTGAGCGCTGCAGTGGTGCTGGGCGGAGCTATAGAATTGGACAGCCGACTGCCATTCCGCCGCTATGACCACGACGTAGGGCTCTTTACGCACGGCAACCACGAGACTATGGTCTGCCAGCCCAACAGACAGGTCTATACCAAAGAAACGGCCTACAACGTCCCAAGGCCTGTTCACTCGGCGCTCAATAAGGATCACAACGGCAAGCCGTACTTTCCGTGGGCCTATCGATGTGCGTACAAAGCCTCGCTGCAGTGGCTGATGCTCATCGAGAAGTGGGTCAAGCAGGACCTGAACCGGCCCGACTTCTGGGACCGGCTCAAGAACTACTCATTTCCTGGTAATAAGAACGATCTCTACCGGCTGACCGACTTCGACGATGCACCATACGTTGGCTGTGCACG
>JBMFPI010000090.1:0-10827 GCA_049969195.1 Armatimonadota bacterium | reverse complement strand
GCCGCTATCGACTTCGCGAAAAAGGACGGCTCCACATTGGTAGTCGTGACCGCCGATCACGACACAGGCGGGATGTCGGCTCAGGAACCGAACCAGGAGAACCCGAAGTTCAGCGCGGGCTGGACGTCGGGCGGCCACAGTGGAAATATGGTTCCCATCTACGCGCTGGGTCCCGGCGCCGAGCTTTTCACCGGCACCCACGACAACACGGACATCCCCCGGATCATGGCTAAGCTGTGGGGCGCGACGCTGAACGGGCAGTAGTTCAGGCTAGCCCGACCGGTCATAACACCTCAGCCGATGCTAGCAATGCCTCGCGAAAGACGTGATTTTCAGAAGTCGTTGCGACAAAACTCAAACCCCGCGTTTCTCGGCGATTCGAGGCTTCGTGACACAGCGGTAGAATCGCCGAAAACGTCTCCCGTCGGAACAGCACGCTCACACAGCGACGGCTCTCACGCATTAAGACGAAGTGCCCACCTCTGCGGCCTGCACAAAGCCCGCTCATGCAATATTGCGCTGGACCTGTATGGCTTGGTCCGGCGTTTCGAGTGCCGGATTGCTGCTGCGGTCTGAGGAAGCCGCTCTTAGGTATTTGAGATAGACGGCCAGCACGGCGGTATCCGCAGGCGTGATGCCCGGGACCCGCGAGGCTTGGCCCAACGTGCGTGGCCGCACGCGCGAGAGCTTCTCGGCGGCCTCCCTGGAAAGCGAGCGGATTGTGTTGTAGTCAATCGATTCCGGGATCGGCGTTTCCTCCATCGCCGCAGAACGGGCTACCTGTTCTTGCTGCCGTTCGATGTAACCCGAGTACTTGATAGCTAGCTCCACCTGCTCCGCGACATCCGGCGGGACCGACCTGCCCAACCAGCCCCCGGCGGCATTTGCGGAGCCACGAATGGCCGTAGCGCGGGCGATATCGGCGTATGTGATTCCCGGCCGCCTGAGAAGTTCCTCCAGCGAGCAGGAGCGGTCCGTAAGCTCAACCCCAAGCGTGTCGAGCACGACACGGTCGGAGGGCTTCACGAATGTGGTGGCGAGCCGCCTGCGCTCACTTTCGATCATCTCTCGCCTGGCGCAGAATATCCCCCACCGGTGATCGTCTACAAGCCCGACCTCGCGCCCGATCGGGGTGAGCCGGAGATCCGCGTTGTCCTGTCTCAACAGAAGACGGTATTCCGCCCGCGATGTCAGGAGACGGTATGGATCGGTCACGCCTTTGGTGACCAGGTCGTCGATCATTACCCCAATGTATGCCTGGCTCCGGCGAAGCACAAGCGGCTCCCGGCCTTTAAGCTTAAGGCATGCGTTGATAGCGGCCATCAGCCCCTGCGCGGCGGCTTCCTCGTAGCCGGAGGTCCCATTGAGCTGCCCTGCGAAGAAAAGGCCCTCGACGAGTTTGGTCTCAAGGGAGGGTTTGAGTTGGGTCGGCGGCGCGAAGTCGTACTCGATAGCATAGCCCGGCCGAAACATCCGGACGTCCTCGAGGCCAGGAATTGTCCGCAGGAACTCGAGCTGCACGTCCTCGGGCAGGCTGGTGGACATGCCCTGGACGTATATTTCGTCGGTGTCCCAGCCTTCCTGTTCCAGGAAGACCTGGTGCCGGCGTCTGGCGGGAAATCGCACGATCTTATCCTCTATTGACGGACAGTATCTCGGCCCGACTCCCCTGATCCTTCCGCCGTACATCGCCGAGCGATCCAGGTTACGCAGGATCACTTCCCTTGTGCGGTCATTTGTATAAGTAAGGTAACACGGCAGCAGATTCTCGCGCTCGATCCTCCCAGATATGAACGAGAAAGGGCCGACGTCGGGCTCCGAGTCCTGCCGTTCGCATTTCGAAAAATCAACCGTCTTCTTGTCTACCCGCGGGGTGGTGCCGGTCTTGAGCCTTCCCAGCTCGAAACCCAGCGATCTAAGGCTGTCCGAAAGCTTCTCCGCCGCGAACTCTCCAGCGCGACCGGCCGGTATCTGTGTCTCACCGATGTGGATAAGGCCGTTTAGGAATGTGCCGGTCGTGATGATCACGCACCGCGCGCCGTATTCCATCCCCGTCTGCGTCCTCACCCCAATAATCCGGCGTACTCCCCCTCCCCGCGTGAAAGGCGGACGGGGTGGGGGGAACTTCGCCGACTCGCAGACCAGTTCGTCGACCATCGCCTGCTTTACATCCAGCCGCTCCTGAGCCATCAGGACCCTGCGCATAAACGCCTCGTACTGTCGCTTGTCCACCTGAGCACGAAGCGCGCGCACAGCCGGTCCCTTGCCCGTGTTGAGCATGCGGATGTGGGTAAAGGTGGCGTCGGTGGCCAAGGCCTGCTGTCCGCCTAGCGCGTCGATCTCGCGCACCAGGTGGCCTTTAGCCGGCCCGCCGATGCTGCAGTTGCATGCCATCTGGGCAATCGTATTGATATTTATCGTCAGGAGAAGCGTTCGGAACCCCATTCGCGCGGATGCTAGAGCTGCCTCGCATCCCGCGTGCCCTCCTCCGATGACGATGATGTCATATTCTTCCATCCTGAATCTATTATACCAAGGGGCTGTTGAGATAGGTATCGGTTCCGTCTTGCAGGCCCAAAGGCCCGAGACCCCGTCATCCTGAAGTCGATTCAGGATCTATCGCTTCCGCGCCTGGATGCTGAGACAAGTTCAGCATGACGTGATGTTTGCGGAACCGAACGGCCTATTCCGCGGTGAGTCGCTACTTCTGGAGTGTGTAAAGGTCTGGGTATGTATCTTCCTTTCGCCCGACGGGAGAGGGTCCGGGTAAGGGTGCGCGCATGTCGTCAGCGCAGGCGCCTTCTCGGTGATTCTCCTGCTTTGTTGAGGAGCGTCCAGTAACGGAAATCGCCGGGTCTGAGCTTGGTAGCGGCAAGCTACATAGACCGAGCGTTTGTTCGGCGTAGTTCGGGATAGAATAGCGCGACTGGTCGTGCTTGCGAAGCTGCCTGAGGCGCACACGGTGGCAAATGGTGAGCGCGCAGGCGGTCTCGGGCTTTCGCGGGTGTCAACTGTCGCACGCAGTACGGCCTACTCGTTCTTCACATTCTCCCTGATGACGTTGTTTTGGACAATCACGTCTTTAAGCCCCTCTGCAATCTCAACAGCCTTCGCGGACGACGCAATGACGCACCCCGTCACCACTGTACTCCTGCCTCCTGTAATCCGGAGCGCCGGCGCATCGCGCTCCTGCTGAAGCCTTCTGATCTGGCACGAAGCCACGGTTACAAGGTCGCCGCCGTCTACCGCTAGAGCCGAGGCGCCGTTCGCGGCTATTTCCACGCCGCTGATGCGCACCTGCGCCTTCCCACTTCTCACGACAACTCCTCCGAAATGGGACCAGTGGGAGCCGCCGACGACGCTCACGGTATGTTCGCCCTTGACTTCGAATCCGACGCTGCAGAAGTCCGAGACGCAGTTGGAAAACGAGCCCCACGTGCCGCCCTTGATCTCACAACCGGCGATCTCGCTGAGAAGCTGATAGCCGACCTGCGCGCGATAGACGAAGCAGTCCGACACCAGCAGAACATCGTTCTTGCCGAACTGAAAGCCAACGCCGGAGTCGGGAAACGCCTTGCTTGCGGGAGACCATACTTCTACCTTGGATACCCAGGATACGTCCCAGGTGCCCGTCATCCGCACGCCTATGTGGTGGCAGTCGACAATGAAGCATTGCTCGATACAGGCGCGCCCCACATTCGACTTGCCGTCAGCCATAATTCCGTCCCAGGCGCTGCGGATCACCATTTCGCTCACGCGACAGCCGATACCTGCGATTTCGATCACCGGAGGCCTGGGGGACGGCTCCCGACCCTGCCAGTCATAAATGATGTTCAGGCCATGAATGCCCGCGCCTTTGTCCAGGCGAAACGCAGGTACATCTTTCGCGCAGGTTATAATGGTCGGCATAGACACATCGTCTGCGCCCCACGCGCCGACAGCCGGGCCGGTCAGCACCTGAGACTTCAGCGTCAGACCACGTGTGATTCGGTATTTGCCGAACGGCACGAAGACCTGCGCGCCGGTTTCAGCCGACCTTGCTATGGCTTTCTCGAATGCCGCGGTGTCGTCGGCCTTGCCGTCGCCGACCGCGCCCATGTCTTTGACACTCACCGATTCCCGCGCCGCACCTGCGGCAGCCCCAAGCGGAGCAAACAGAAGCATACAAACAATCAGAGCGGCCTGGACATTCCGCATTCTCGTACCCACCTCGCCTCTAACCTCCGCACCATTCAATTGTGAACCTCGCAATTACCTCCGCGGCCTTTTGGACCTGGCGAAAGTCGATCTTCTCCCCTTTCGCGTGCGCTTGTGAAACCGATCCGGGACCGAAAACCACCGTGGGCATCCCGCCGATCTTGGCATAGAGCCTGGCGTCGCAGCTCACATTCCATCCGAATACTTCCGAGTTCAGGCCGGCCCGGCGTGCCGCTTCCTCCAGCACGAGAACTACAGGATGGTCGTAAGGAATCTCATAGGAATCATTGTGCAATTTGGGAAAGCTGAGCTTATAGTGCTCGTGCAGCCAGGGGTCGTCTATTCCCTCGATGACGTCTCGCACCTCGCGCTTCACTTGTTCCATCGACCGGTTCGGCAGAAATCCTACGCCGCCCTCGATGACTGCGCTCCCGGCGACCTGCGACGGCCAAGAGCCCGCCTGCAGCACTCCCACGTTTACCTGCACTGGGCTGGCATATCGCTCGAAGCCCGGATAGTCGGCGCTGTCGGCTATGATTAGCTTCTCGTATTCATAGAGCGCCTGGATTACTTTGATGGAGAGGTCGATGGCTGAGATGCCCTCTGTCTTGCGGCCCATGTGGGTCGGGAGGCCCTCGATTTCGATCTTGAACCAGATCGCACCGCGGTTGGCTGGGTGGATGTTGAGCTCCGTGCCCTCCAGGATTACCGCGGCATCCGCCTTGTAACCCTGGCGAATAAGCGCGAGAGCCCCGTTTCCTCCGGATTCCTCTTCGACTACCGCCTGCACCTGTATCTCACCGGCGAGATCGACGCCAAGTTCATCAAGGGCTCTCATCGCAAGCCAGACGGCTGCGATCTGGCCTTTCGCGTCGGCGGCGCCTCTGCCGACGACGAAGTAGCCGTCGTCCGCGGGCTCGAACGCCTCTTCCCAATCACCGCCGGGGACTACATCCAGGTGGCTCTGAAGGATGACGCTTCTGCCGCGGTCGGTTCCGCGCCGCCGGGCCACCAGGTTCGCCCTCCCCTGATATGTAACCGGTTTATCCGCGTGACTGTACTCCGGGTCGCTGACGATCTCCTCTGGAATCGGGACCAGTTCACATTCGCACCCCGCGCCCACAAAGGCGCTGCGGGCAAACTCAACCGCTTCGGCCTCATTGCCCGGCGTGCTCTCGAAACGGATCATATCCTTCAGGAGCTGGCGAGCTTGATACGCATTCCGCTGAACCGCCGCCTCGATATCCTCGTTCATCCGACCTCCTCTTGGCGCAATGAGATGAGTTCGAACTTCCGCACCTTGCCTCACAACGTGCCAATGAGGTTGTTGCGATGGAACGCAAAGCCTGCGTTTTCGGCGATCCTACGCTCCTCAACTATGTGAGGGAATGGGCGAAAACGCGCCTATCGCAACACCCTGTCATGCAATGTTCTCCCCGCGGCCCGCGAAGTCCTCGAGTTTTGCAGGGACAAGTTGTTAGAGTTCGCCCTTTCCCGTACTTCGGAAACGTTGATCGTCACGGACGTGCTGCCCCGGACGCAAGCGTTTCAGGCCTGCGAGGTTGTCGCGATAGAACGCAAGGCCGGCGTCTTCGGCGATTCGACGCTCCTCAACAAAGCTGGAGAAACGCCGAAAACGCGCCTGACCTCACAACGTGTGCGCGCCCTCACCGCGACCCTCTCCCTCGGAGGGAAAGGGGGATACATACCCAGACCTTTACACACTCTAGAAAAGGTGATCCACCGCGGAAGAGAGGGTTCAGTTCGGCGAGAATTACGTCCTGCTGAACCTGTTTCAGCACCCAGGCACCGAACGGCTGGATCGTGAATCGAGTTCAGGATGGCAACACCCTTTAGGCTAGCGCCTGCAAATCTGAGCTGATATGTCGCAGGGGTTGACAAAGCTCGGTTCGTGATGCATATTGATGATGGGATGATAGGTCCTGTGAGCCGCTCCCTCCCGTGAGGCTGCTACGAACGGTTCGCCGGTTGATGGTTGCGGAGAAACAGCGGCTGTTGGACCGAGGTTGTCGCGATAGAACGCGAAGCCGGCATCTTCGGCGATTCGACGCGCCTCAACTAGGCGGGAGAATCGGCGACAACTCGCCTGCGGCAACATCCTGTTGGACGGATAGGAGGGATTTTGGAGATGAGGTCAAGTGAAATCGCATTGATCGGTTTGTGCGCTGCTATGACGATGGTTGCGGCGTCGGTTGGCCTCGCGGACGTTGTAGTGGTGAACGGTGACAACTACGCCAGCCTGAACTGGGTTGTTTACCAGAAGGACGCCGCGAACGGAGGGACTGCTTACGCATTTGCCGACATGGCGCCGGGCCAGAGCACTATCGGCAGAGGGGCATTCTACGCCAGCACCGGGACGGGGGGCGGGACGACGGCCCTCGGCGCGGGCCAGATATGGCTCGGCACCGACCAGTTTACGGGCGTCAGGCTGCGCGATATCACCAAACTCGAGTACACCACCTTCACCTACGTCTGTGGCAATGGCCCAGCACCCAGCCAGAACGATTACTGCCGGCAGCCCATACAGCTCCAGCTCGCTGTCCAGTTGACCCCGGGAGGACAATGGGCCTATCTGATGCACAGACCCTGGGGGATGATCGGACAGAATGACGGCAACGACGTGCTGCATATGGGCTTCTGGGAAACCTGGAACGCGTTGGGCTCCGACCTGTGGTACGTGGCGTACGATGAAAGCTCTGTCGGTCAGCAGTGGACTTGGGCCGAGATCATCATGAACCACCCCGACGCGGTCCTGGCCACCCCGCCGGTCGGAACCAAGTGGGATGTGCCGTTTACCGGAACCGGATGCTCGCTGAACTTCGAGGTCGGCGCCAGAAAGAGGGCTAACGCCGTGGTATTCGGCCTCACCAACTACAGCACGTGGTGGAAAGAGTCCGAGGGTTTCCGCGGATATGTTGACAAGTTCACCATAGAGGCTATCGACAATAGTGATCCGCAGAACCCGGTCACCATCATCCCGGAGACCACGTTTGACTTCGAAGGTTCCAACCCCGTGACGAGAACCGTGTTCATGACCAACCGCGCTGCCTGGGACACCTGCATCAGCCTGAACCGCGACGAGAACTACATGTTCAGTGATCAGCAGTTCCTGCCGTCTCCTCAGGAACACCAGGGATCGTTCGTTAAGCTCTTCGGCAAGGTCGTCGAATACACGGACTTCGGACAGCCGTTCCGGATCGACGACGGCTCCGGACGGTCCGTTAAGATCGTCGCTCCGGGTCACACCATTCCCCCGCCGAGCGAGTTCGACCCCGATATATACGTAGAAGCGACAGGCACTCTCCACCAGATTCTGTGGCCTGACGAACAGCCCCCGATAAACGATAGAACGCTTACCTGTCGGCCCGAGAACGTCGAGCGCGTTTTCCCGTAGGGCCGCTTAACTTACGCATTCGCACCGGGAGGACTGTATTTATCCTCCCGGTCTTTTTGTGTGCGCGCGGCCTCGCGGAAGGTGTTTCCCGGGTTGCGGTCAAACCCCTACTGGGCGACATTCGCGCATCGTTTTCCCGTTTAACAGGCTGTTGCGGTAGGCGTGTTTTCGGCGATTCTTCCAGTTGGTCGAGGACCGTCGAATCCCGGAAGACGCCGGTTTGCGTTCTATCGCAAGGACATTCCGTTCGAGGAGGCGCAAGGGGAAACTCCAGATGGCAGAGATATACCAGCAAATCCAGCACAACAGCGGCATCCCACTTGGCGGGATCGGCACCGGTTCCGTTGAGATACGGCCGGACGGCCTCTTTCACGAGTGGCACATGTTCAACGTCGGACAGTGGAACCCCAAGTCGCCCTGCACATGCGGCGAAGCGATGGGACCGGAGGATCTGGTCTTTATGGTCCGAACCAGAGATGCGTCAGGGCAGGTTCTCGTCCGTTACCTGGCGCTGAGAGAACAGCTTCACGACCTCTACAACCTGGCCTGGGCCAGGTCGGTTGCCGCGATCCGGTTCGAAGGCATGTTTCCCGTCGCTAGGCTCGTCTACGAAGATCCGAGCCTGCCGATAGAGATTGAAGCGGAGGTGTTCTCGCCGTTTGTGCCGATGGAGTCGCGCACATCCGGCACGCCAGGATTCTACGTCTACTTCAGCGTGCACAACCCTACGAGCGCTCCGGTCGAGGTCTCGATAATGGGCATTATGAAAAACGCCGCTGGATGGGACCAGCCGAAACGCGTGCCGAGAAACAGGTTGGAAGAGATCGACGGCGCGACAGCCGTGCTCATGACCGCCGACAACCTGAAAAGAAATCATTGCTCTACCGGCGATATGACGTTTGCCTGCCGGGGCGGGGAAGTCACCCACATTACCGGCAGTTTCTACGAGGACCACAGGGGCAGCAACCGCATAATCGACGGAGCCGGAATCAAGGTGCTGACCTTTCTGCACGGGTTTCGCGACGATGGGAGGCTTCCAAACCTCAACGCCGAGACCGCCCCTCAGCCGCGAAAAGGCTTCGACGCATCCAAACTCTCTGCCTCCGAGCGCCGCAAGCTCCTGGACGAACTGCTTCAATACCCCGCATTTTACGATCACTATCGCCGCACGGCGCTCATCGATCCCGCTCTGGTAGATCAGCCAGCCTTCCTCGACCAATTGATGCAGATCGCGGCATCGCTTGTCGAGAGCAAGTCCGAATGGGGTTGGGCCGCGTTGTGCAGTCGAATGGAGGTTGCTTCGGAGTCCTCCGACGAGGCGCTGTTCGCGGTAGGCTGGTTTTTCCCGAACCACATCAGCCCGACGGGCAAGAACATCGGCCATATGTATGAACATTGGTTCGACTGCTCAAAGGACGTGGTTGCGTTTCTGGTTCGAGACTTTGCCCAACTGCGCGAGAGGACTCTGGACTTCGTGGAGTCGATCCACTGCTCCAGCCTGCCAGAGGAAGCCGCCGACGCGGTCACCGGCCAGCTAACGACGCTCACCAAGTGCACCTGGTGGACAAAAGCCGGTCATTTCGGCGTGTGGGAGGGCTATGGCTGCTGCGGGTTCCACACGACCGATATCACATATCAGGGCTCGTTCCCGATCATCGCCCTCTTCCCCGACCTTCAGAAAGCCCAGATGACACACGGCGCCAAATTTCAGCGCGCAGATGGACGGGTCCACCACTTCTTCACGCCGGATTTCTCGGCTGTTGATGACGGCTTCGACCGGGTGGACATGAACCAGCAGTTCGTGATGCTCGCCGCCCGCGACTTCCTCTGGACGGGCGACCGCAGCTATCTGGAGACCGTATGGCCCCACATTGTCCGTGCGATGGAGAACACCGCACGACTCGACACCGACGGCGACGGCCTGCCCGACACGGACACCCGGCGCAACACATATGATGCCTGGGACTTCACAGGCTGCCCGTCCTACATTTCCAGCCTCTGGCTGGGCGCACTGAAGGCGGCGGCGCGCCTCGCGAAGGAGATGGGGGACGCCGAACGTGCCACCGGGTGGGAGGCCGTCTACCGAAAAGGCGTCGCGTCGTTCGACTCCAAACTCTGGAACGGTGAGTATTACGTCCTGTGGCGCGACGGCGACCAGATTGACGAGTGCTGTATGTCCGATCAGATGTCCGGGGACTGGTTCTCTTCCGCATGCGGCTGGGGGCCTATCCTGCGGCCCGATCGGATCAGGAAGGCCTTGCGCGCTATTGTGCGCTACAACTTCCGCGAGGGCGAGGGCCTGGTCAACGCAAGTTACCCGCCGGGTAAGAAGCGACGCCGGGCAGCCTCCGGGAATATGCAGGCCGATGCGCCCTGGACCGGCATAGAGTATACGGTTGCAAGCTTGCTGATAAACTATGGGCTTGTGGCCGAGGGGCTGGCGATCGTTCGGGACATCCACGTTCGTTATATGCAGGCCGGCCGGTTCTGGAGTCACGTCGAGTGCGGGAGCCATTACTACCGGGCGATGTCCTCGTGGAGCTTGCTGCTGGCCCTCTCCGGCTTTCGGTGGGACCAGCCGACCGGAACGCTTACCTTCGCGCCGGCAATCGATGAGCCCTCCTGCGAGTATCCTTTCTTTTGTGGGATCGCATGGGGGAGCTTTTGTCAGGAGAACTCTCTAGTCGGCAAGACGGTTATAATCGACATAGCCGACGGAGAGATGCCTGTGCGTACGATCAGTCTTCCTCGACTGTCCGGCTTCGAGCAGCCGATAGTTACCGTGGGCGAGAGTGAGGCGGCTTGCCGAATCAAGAAGCACGGGGATGGGATATCAATCGCCTTTGATCAACCCGTCATGCTCGCACCGGCGAACGCTGTGCTCATAACCGGATGATCTTTCAGTTCTTGCTGGCAGGACCCTTGCGCGGAGGTCGCACGCTGAGAAAGCTCGTCATTGCCACCAGAAACCCGGGCAAGGCAAGGGAGATCGCGGAGGTGCTATCCGATCTGCCGTTTGAGATCCTGAGCCTTGCCGACTATCCCGACGCCCCGGACATAGAAGAGACAGGGTCTACGTTTCTGCAGAACGCAATCATTAAGGCTCGAGCTTACGCGGCGCACACCGGCGAGCTCACGCTTGCCGACGATTCAGGGCTCGAGGTAGACGCGCTCGGCGGAGCTCCCGGCGTGATGTCGAGCAGATACGCTCCAAC
>JBMFPI010000089.1:0-10978 GCA_049969195.1 Armatimonadota bacterium | reverse complement strand
GCTCGAAGGTGCCCAGATCGACTAGCCCGGAGGAATGGGAGGTGCGTGTTGTGGTTCGCACGATCACCGGGATGCCGAACTGCTCGGAGATGTCGAAAGCCGCTCGGACCATATCGTAGCACTCCTGGCTGTCCGAGGGCTCGAGGAGGGGGGTTCGGGCGAACCGCGCCAGGTTGCGGTTGTCCTGTTCGTTCTGGGAGCTGTGCATGCTGGGGTCGTCGGCGGAGATCACCACAAGACCGCCGGTTGCACCGATATAGGCAAACGTCACCAGCGGATCAAGCGCTACGTTAAGCCCGACGTGCTTCATTGCCGCTAGTGCCCTTGCGCCCGAAAGTGACGCGCCGATAGCAACCTCCATCGCCACTTTCTCGTTGACCGACCACTCGCAGTAGATGTCGCGGAATCGGGCAATATTCTCCAGGATCTCTGTTGATGGCGTACCCGGATAGGCAGCCGCAACTTGTACCCCGGAGGCGTAGGCCGCGTGCGCGATGGCCTCGTTTCCCGAGAGGACCTTCTTGTTCGCAATTACCGTATGCATGTCCACCTCGCAGATCAGGCTGTTGCTACAGGCGTGTTTTCGGCGACGTTTTTGCCTGGACCGGAGGCGTCGGCTCCTCGAAGCGCCGGGTTTGCGGCCTGTTGCAACAACCCTGCAGGTCAAGTATAAGTTCAGTCGTGCGGGCGCGAACGCGCCGGACCCCGTCATTCTGAACTCAATTCAGGATCGATCCCTGCGCCGCTTGGATGCTGAAACGCGTTCAGCGTGACGTGATCGCCGCAGAACTGAACCGGCTCTACATCAACCCCGCGGTTTAACAAAACGCGCCCGTGCGATTCCGACGCCCGAGCGCGACCAGCAGAACCTCTCTTGCTATCTTTATATCACGAATCCCGCACGCACAGCAAGCCGCTGCCGGCTCAGTATCAGCTCAGGCTTGCAGGCGCAAGCGCCCAGAGCCCCGTCATTCTGGACTCCATTCAAGATCCGTCCCTTCGGCTCGTGGGTACTGAAACAAGTTCAGCATCGCATTATTCCTGCGGGACTGAACTGTCTCCCGCTCTCCCGCATACTGGCGCGGCGGAACGGAGCATGCTATAATATGATTTAGAGGTTGTGCCGGGCGCAACAGACAGGTAGTAACTGAGGAGCACGAAAAGAGCAATGGTAGCCGTAAAGAAACTCCGCGGGTTTACCCTCATTGAGCTTTTGGTTGTGATCGCGATTATAGCCATTCTGGCAGCAATACTGTTTCCTGTGTTCTTGCGCGCCAGGGAAATGGCTCGTCGCGGCCAGTGCACATCGAACCTCAAGCAGATCGGCAACGCCCTCTCGATGTACAGGGACGACTACGGGCGGATGCCCAGCATCTGGCACGCACAGGGCGGGCCCACCTATGAGCAGAACAACTTCTTCTTTGTGATCACCCGATACGTCGGCCAGAAAATCGAGCGCAGCGATTCCACAAACAACAACAACGGCCGGGGAAACGCGACGAGCTACACCGTTTACAAGTGCCCCAGCGCCCCGTGGCTCAAACAGGATTTTACCCCGCAGAGCCAGAACAGTGGCCGCACCAACGTCGGGTTCGCCTACACTATGAACGAGACGGGTTGGCGTGTGACGAGCGGGCCTAGGATCCCGTGGGTCGGCCAGGGTTTGCGGGATTCCGAGGTCGCGATGCCTCACCGGCTCATCTTCGTGGCCGAGGGAATGGGCTGGCAGTACTACGGATGCGGTTACGGCAGTGGCAGCCTGATCGATAACGAAAACCCCACAGGGAATGACGGCTGGATCAGCAACAACCCGCGCGCCGACGAGGACATCCCTCTATCCGAAGACAGCCACATAGGGGCGCACGGCGGCTCGCTGAGTAAGATATACAACATCCGCGTAAGCCACGGCGGCGGGGCGATGTGCCTGTTCTACGACGGCCACGTCGAGTGGCGCAAGACTACAAAGGGCCTGAACTGGACTTCCAGGCCCTGCTACTATTAGCCGACACGTTTGTCAGGTTTCCTGCAGGCCGATCTCCTCGTCGGTAAGGTAGCACGCCGGGTCCGGAGCCCATACCTCTCCGTAGACCGCCTCCGCTCGAACCCGAAAGTTTCCGTTGCAGATGTCGAGCCATCTGCACCCGGCACAGCGGCCCTTAAGAAGAGGCCTTCGGTTCTTGAGGCCGGCCATGAGCGGGTCGGATGTGTCGGTCCATATATCCCCGAACTTGCGGCGGCGTACATTGCCGAACGAGTAGTGCCACCAGAACTGATCAGCGTGCACGTTGCCCTCGTTGTCGATGTCGGCAATGCCGACCCCGGAGCTGTTGCCGCCGTTTGACCGGAGCAGTTCCAGAACCTCGTCCGCGCGCGGCGAGCCCTCCCTGAGCATGCGTAGGTAGAGATAAGGCCCGTCACAATGATTGTCAACCGTCAGGATGTCCACGTCGAGGCCCCGCCGGTGGAAATCGGCGGTGCGGTCGATTATCAGGTCTACGGCCCGTCTGGATTCCTCGTGGCTCAGGTCGTCCTCGCGCATATCGCGACCTCGGCCGGTGTAGACCAGATGGTAGAAACAGGCGCGGTTGATCCGGTGTTCTTCAATGAAATCGAAGATCGCGTCCAGGTCTTCATAGTTGCGGCGGGTCAACGTCAGCCGAAGGCCGACTCTCTGTCCTACCGCGACACAGTTGTCGAATCCCCGCAGAGCGGCTTCGAACGCGCCCTTCTTGCCGCGAAAGAAGTCGTTGCGCTCCCCGATGCCGTCCAGACTGATCCCGACGTAGCTGAACCCGGCGTCCTTGATGCGCTGCGCAGTCTTTTCCGTGATGAGTGTGCCGTTCGTCGAGATCACAGCCCGTATGCCGAGTTCGCGCGCGAGTGCGGCGTTCTCGTAGATGTCCTCTCTTATCAGCGGCTCCCCGCCGGAGAACAGCAGTACGGGCACCTCGAACTCCGCGAGGTCGCGGATCATCGCCTGCGCCTCTGATGTGGAGAGTTCGCCGGAATAGGACGTGTTTGCGGAGTCGGCATAGCAGTGTATGCAATTGAGGTTGCACCTCCGCGTGCAGTTCCAAACCACTATGGGCTTGCGGTCGCCGGATAACTGAGACGAATCGGCCGTCGCGTCGGCGCTGCGGCGGGTGTATCTCAATGAATCACCGGTTGTACGTGTGCCACAGTAGAGTCTAGTTATGTCTATCAACAGGGTCCTCCCAATAATACCATTCTCGCACGACCGCCGGGCTCGAGTCCAGCTCTGCGGTTGGGTGTCACCCCTTCTGGAGTGCATAAAATGATTTGGCTGTGCGTCTCCTTCGATGTGTTCAGCGTCTTTCACGTCGCCAGGGCCCGCAGCTTTTCTCCTTGGGGCTACTGCGGCGGACCGGAAACCCAGCGTTTTCGGCGACTCCATGCTTCTCGACTAGGCCTGAGACTCGCCGAAATCGCGCCTCGGATTACAGCCTGGAATAAAAGCCGTTGTATGCTGCGGGAACGGCTCTGGTGACAAACCGGTCGGGCCCGCGGGGCATTGAGTTCCCGCAGCATTCGAGGGGGTCTATTACCCTCACCCCCGATCCTCTCCCGTCGAGGGAGAGGTAGATAGATACCCAGAGCATTCTAGACACTCCAGTTTGCATACTCCAGAAGGACTAGACCCGTGTTTCTTCCGCACTAGCGGGCGTGTGGGATGCATGGTAAAATGTTTTATAACAAACACCTATAGAGGCGAAGTAGATGTATCCAGGGACAACCATTCTCACCGCGCTCGTGGCGCTCACAGCGTGCGGCGCGTGCGCGGCCGGCGATTTCGTACGCATTCAGGGCGACCAGTTTGTCTTCCGCGGCCAGGTCGTCAAGCTCAAGGGGACAAATTACTACCCCAGAGACCATATGTGGGCCGACATGTGGAATAGCTGGGACTGGCAGGAGATGGTTCAGGAGGTTGCCAAGATCCGCGGCCTAGGCCTGAACAGCGTGCGGATACTGGTTCCCTACAACGCGGGGGGATGGGGCGGCGCCAATCCACCCGCCGACCGGCTGCAGAAGCTGGAGAACCTGGTAAACCTGTTCGGCGACAACGGAATCAGAAGCTGCATCACGCTCTTCGACTGGGAAACCAGCTTCCCCGCGCAGGGCACCTCACGAGAGCGCGACCACCTGAGCTACCTCTCCGCGATAGTCAACCGCCTCAAGAACAACGAATACGTGTTCATGTGGGACGTCAAGAACGAGCCGGACCATCCCAGCAACATCGGGGGCTTCGACAACTGGGACTCGAACCCGACGAAGCGTGACCAGATCATAAGCTGGCTCCAGCGAATGTGCAACGCGGTTCGTTCCATCGATTCCAACCACCCCGTCTCGGTCGGGATCAGATGGTGGCAAAACGTGCAGGATGTCATTGGGTTCGTCGACATAGCGATCTTTCACTCGTATTGGCCCAATGTGACGCAGCAGATCAACGATATCAAGTCGTATATGGGCGGGAACTCGAAGCCGATCCTTTGCCAGGAGTTCGGCTGGCCCACAAACCCCACCCCGTGCAACCGCGACGGGCAGTTGATCTATAACTACAACGAAACCGAGCAGCTCAACGTATACACTAACCATCTGAACGCGTTCGCCTCGCAGAGCATCGCGGGGTGTCTGCAGTGGATGACTTTCGACGCCAGGTCTTACACGTCGGACCCAAACGTGAGCTTCGAAAACTATTTCGGTCTCTGGCGATACGACTACACGCTCAAGCCGGCGGGCCAATACTATCGCGATCATTTTCCCGTAACGCTTTTTCCTCCGAGAAACGCTCCGCCCGCACAGGTATCGCGGCTTATAGCGGTGCCGTTCGGCTCAGGGATGCGCCTGTCCTGGGTAAATCCGTCGGACGAGGATTTCGCGGGCACCATAATCCGTGTGAGCACCGCAGGCTGCCCGGCGGATCCGAACTCGGGAACGCTGCTTTGCAATCGCAGCGCCGCGCCTGGCTCGACGGACTCATTCATTCATTCGAACCTCCAACAGGGGGTGACCTACTACTACAGCGCCTTTGCGTACGATAATGAACAGCAGTACTCCGCCGCGGCTTGCACATCCGCATCCCTCAATCTCATAAGCCCCGGCGCAGCAAAGCAACTGCCGGACAACACCCCGGTTTCACTCGGCGGACTGGTGGTGACCGCCGTGTTTAGCGAAGACGGCTGCATTTACGTTGAAGATACCGAAAGAACCTGCGGCATCAGGATTGTCTCGTCAGGTGCCGGGCTAGCGCCGGGCGACCGGGTCGATGTTTCGGGGTATATGAACACACGTTCGATCAGCGGCCAGAGATCAGAGCGGCAGATCACCAGCGCGATTGTTAACAAGATAAGCTCGGGCGACCCCATCAAACCCGTCGTTACGGCCGGAAGGTCCGTCGGGGGTGGCGCGGTCGGGCTGGTCCCGGGGGTTATCAACGGCGTCGGCCCGAACAATATGGGGCTGCTTGTGAAGATAACAGGGCGGGTCACAAGCAGAGTCGGCAACTATCTCTGGGTTGACGACGGCAGCGGCATAATCGACATAATGGACAGAACGGGCGTGATGGTGCGCTGCCTGTTCGACCCCGGGGCCTCGCCCGGCGATACAGTGACGTGCGTTGGAATTGTGGAGGGCAGTATTCCGACGGGCTGGCTGACCAACCGCAGGTGCGTGCACGCCCGGTCGGTCGAGGACATACAGATCTGCTCCTGACGGATCGGCTCCGCTTGCGTCAGCCCCATACAAATCCTAGCGCGCGGGACGTCATTCTTCATAACCGGAAACGCGCCTGCCGCAATGGGTTGCTCTCACCTGTTGACAAACGCGGATTCCTGGGGTAACCTGCAATCAGGTGGAATAAACGTTTTAGAAGAGGAAAGGACGAGTCTGACACGATGCACTCAAAACACTACTTTGCTCTCTTATCGCTTGCAATTCTGCTCGCTGTGGTCGTGTGCGGGCCGGCCCTAGGGGCGTGGACGACCCCACAACTGCTCAACGACCCGTCTGAAATATCGACGAAGAACGGCGAGATATACGCGTCAAAGTACGGCGGCTTCCACGCCGTCTACGCGAATGCGGCAGATCCCTGGCAGGTAGTATACCGGCGCTACTACAACGGTTACCTCTACCCCAGGGTCATAGTGCGCACCGGATTTGTGCCGAACACCAACCTGTGCGAGGCGGGAAACGGCGACATCCACCTGGTCTGGGAGGACTGGGATGGCAACCTGGAGGTGGGCTGGGCAAAGTCCACGAACGGCGGCCAGAGTTTCACCTGGCAGGAGATAACCAACACTGGCGATACCAAGTGGCCACTGCTCGCCCCGTATGGCCCGGCCGACAGCCCGAACGTGCTGATGACCTACTGGGAAGCAGAGGAGAAGAACCTATACTGGAGGACCTATGACGGCTCGTCCTGGGGCCCGCTGACCAATATGAACCAGAACGCGGACAACCAGTACGAGGTTTTCGGCATATGTCGCAGTCTGCAGGACGGCACAATCTACCGCAGCTATGGCACCAAGGTAGGCGGCGTGCTGAGCGTATGCTTCAGAAGGTTCAACGGGAGCTACTGGGAGCCGCAGGTGGTAGTAGCGAGCCCGGGGTTTTTCTGCCGACACGCCATCGCTGTCAACACAACGGGCCATATCCTGGTTATGTGGGAACAGGACGAACGCGTCTGGACCAGAATGTACACGCCTGGGATCGGCTGGGGACCGATAGAACAGCGAACCAATGAGTCCTCAGGCTATGGGGACATCACGGCTATTCCGGGAACCACCGACTTCTACCTGGTCTACCGCAGGGCTGAACAGATATGGGGCAGGCGATGGCAGGGAGGCGTATGGCAGGCCGAGGAACGCGTGTCCGTAGGCAGGCCCAATGCGTTCGTTGTGGATGCCGACGTAACTGCCGGCCCAGACGGCACTCTTTACGCATCCTGGGAAGATTGGTCCACAGGAAACCCGCAGCAATACTTCTCAATTTTCCCGGGCGCCGGCTCAACGGACGCAACCGTGCAAGGTTATGTACGCGACCAATACGGCCAAGGCATTCCCAACGCGTCGGTTGCTTCCGGACCTTATGTCACCGTATCCGGGGCCGGCGGATGGTACTCGATGGGCGTGCCCAGCGGCACACGCAGCTTTACAGCTACCAAAGCCGGTTACACGGGACAGACAATCGAAGGCGTTGTGATACCGCCTAACGGAACGATTAACCTGAACTTCACCATCACATCTCTGCCGCTTCCGCCGCCGAGCGGGTTTGTGGCGATGCCCTCCGACAGGGTGATTCGGGTGTCGTGGACCAATCCGTCGGAGAGCTGGTTCCAGGGAACAATGGTGCGCTACAAGACAACCGGTTACCCGACCGGCCCGAACGACGGCATCCTGCTCTGCGACAGGCAGGGTCCTGCTGGGTCGACCGATGTCTTCACACACTCGAATCTGACCAACGGGCAGACCTATTATTACGCGGCCTTCGCGCATGATTCGGACAATCATTACTCGGCCGCCGCCTACGCGTCGGCCAAACCCGCGCCGAACACGTGCGCGTCGGTCAGGCAGTTGCCGAACGAATGGATTATCGACCTCTATTCAAGAGTGGTAACCGCGGACTTTGCGTATACGGACGGCTGCATCTACATAATGGATCCGGGCGGAGCTTCGGGCCTGCGGGTGGCGACGACGCAGCTTGGCCTTGCTCCCGGCGACCGGGTGAACGTCACGGGGAAGGTCAGGACGCGGATGATCAACGGCTATCCTTCTGAGCGGGTGATCGAGGAAGCGACCGTGACGAAGGTTTCCTCTGGCCCGGCTCCCGAACCGGTTGCGATGAAGTGCCGGAGTGTTGGCGGTGGCCCTGCTGGGCCGATGGTTCCGGGAGTGAAGAACGGTGTCGGTCTGAACAATATGGGTTTGCTTGTCAGGATTGTAGGCAAGATCACCTACAAGGCAGGGGATTATCTGTACGTTGACGATGGGAGCAACGTGGAAAACCTCTACGGGATTTCCACTCCGAAGACTGGCGTGATGGTTAAATGTCCGGGTTGGACTAGCGAGTACAACCAGGGCGATATTGTTGGGGTTACGGGGATAGTCGAAGGCAGCATACCGAATAACCCTGCGTGGACAACGAACCGTGCGATGGTGCACATACGGGGCTGGGAGGACCTGACGGGCTTCAGGGTGGTGCCTACGACGGGGACGATATCCGGTGTTGTGACCGCTCAGGGCGGTGGAGGGATATCCGGCGCTACGGTATCGACGAGCACAGGCGGGTATTCGACGACGACGAACGCGGACGGCAGCTACGCTTTATCGAAGGTGGCGCCTGGGACATACACCGTGACCGCTTCGAAGACGGGATACTTGAGCGCCAGCCAATCGAACGTGGTGGTGCAGGTTGGCCAGACGACGACAGTGAACCTAGTGATGACCCCGAATATGGGGACGATATCTGGGACTGTGACTGCGTCCGGCGGTGGTGGGATATCGGGCGCGACGGTGACGACGAGTCCCGGGGGTTACTCCACGACCACGGGTTCCGGGGGGAGCTACACTCTGTCGAACGTGCCTGCGGGGACATACAGCCTGACGGCGTCGAAGTCGGGTTATCAATCGCAGACGCAGAGTGGTGTGCAGGTGAACGCGAACCAGAGGACGACGGTCAATTTCACTCTATCTCCGGTGCCGGTGGAACGGGTTGTCAACGGGAACATGGAAGGTGGGTTCTACAACACGGGTTGGGGGACCGACTGCAGCGGTCGGACTAGCCAACTGCCGAACCCGAGCGGGAATTCCGGCTGGGGCTGGAACAACGTGCCGGGTGTTCCGTTCAACGCTTGGGACTCGACGGGTGTGAAGCATGGAGGCAGCCACGCCCTTGGCTTCAGTTTCTGCCAGACGGCCGCTAGCCCCGGGAAGATAGGGGTAGCTTTTCAGAGTGTGAACCTGGGTGTAGCGGGTGCGGTTGCGACGTTCAGCGCGTGGGGCTACCACACGGATGGCAACTGCCCGACGATTATGTGCTGGAACCCAGGTCCGGGCCAGGCTGATCCGTTGGTTGCGCTTAACAACGGTCGGTATCAGTGGATCACCACGGACAACTGGGGTCAGCGGAACATGTGGGTGAACCGTTCGATGACGGTGACTGCCGATTCGAGCGGATACGTAACTATAATGGTCGGTGGCGCTGCGCACCCGGGCACGGCAACCGGCGCCGCGCTCTATATCGACGACGTCAGCGTGATGTATTAGAGGTTGTCGCGGTAGGGCACAAACCCAGCGTTTGCCAGGCCTCTTGCGATTGGACGCGTTTTCGGCGATTCGCCGCGTGAAGCAAGCGGGAGAACCGCCGAAAACGTGCCTGTTGGAACGGCCTGGTAAAAGTACCAGGTTTTGCAATAAGGCCTTGACAGGCGGGCTGGTTTGAGGTAAAACGTTTGTAGATACTCTGGGAGAATCGGATAGGCCGGGGTAGTCTGGGGGGTAGTCTCCAAAAAAACCGAGCCGGTTTTTGGCCGGATTTGCCGGCTCGAGGCCGCGTTTCTCCTCGGAGCAGATCAGCTTTCCATAGCAGGCGAAGACGGCACTGCAGTGCCGTCGGGAGTGCAGGAGAGGAGGAATCTCAACGTGTCAAGAGCATTCTTGGCAACTATTGTCCTTGCGGCGCTGCTCGCCGCAAACGCGTGCGCGATAGCCGCGGGTTGGACCAAGCTCGGAACCTCCGGTTTCACGACTACGCCGTCGTGGATGCAGGATCCGCAACGCATCAGGTTCAACAGCATCGCGTTCGACGGCCAGGGAAATATCTACGCCACGGCGTGCAACGGCAACAACAACGGTATGCCGGGCGGGCTCACCATCTTCCAGCCCAACGGGACCAAGATCGCAGACGTCGATCTGAACGCCCTGGGGTACCCGGGGGCTATCACAAAGCTTGTCACCGGCGGTGACGGCGTCGTGTACGCCCTTCAGAACTGGCTGGAGATCGGCTGGTCGTTCAATGCCGGCGTGAACCGGATCCTGGCCATTCAGCCGAACGGCAGTGTGATCAAGATATGGGACGCGCACAAGCCGACAGAGCAGCCGGAAACAGCGACAGATGCCAACAGGATCGGCGGCATGACCGTCGGCCCTGACGGCAACATCTACTGGACCACCAACGCTGCCGATAGCTACTGGAAGTACCACTTCTTCTGGCGGTACGACGTAGCGGGGGGCACGGTCGAGGAGACACCGTTCGTCGGCAATATTGGTTGGTCCGAGACTCACAGGATGTTCGACCTTGAGTACGTCGGCTCGTCGCCAGACGGCTACAATTACGCGGTCATCGTTCCCGTCTACTCCTCGTGGATACCGTGGCGCCTGGACAGGATGTCGTGGACAAGCGGGCGTGAGTCGGGCAACGTATGCAACCCGGGCTGGGGGCGCGACTGGATAACCGCAACCGCCTATGACCCGGTCAACGACGTCCTGTGGGTCGGCGGCAGAGGCCGCGGCAGCGGGCCTTGGAGCTGGAGCGCGTCCAACTGGGGAACTTCGACGCCGCCGTCCTCGAGCTGGAGCGTTGTCGATCTGGGCGGCGGTAACAAGGGCCTGCAGGTCAACAAGGGCACCGATTACGACGCCTACTTCAGAATCGATGGCAACGACTCGGCCGTGACCGCGGCCGCTCGGTTCAGGGTGGAGGCCTACAGCGGCAATTACACCGACAACGCCATACTCAACCTGCGCGGCGTCGGAAGCCCGGACGGCATTCCGTGGCCCATCGTCAAGGTGAAAAACGGATACTTTAAGCTCGAGTTCATTTCCGCGACCACTTCGGTCCAGCTCGGGCCTGTGGACAACGCGTGGCACGAGGTGCGCATCACAACGGACAGAGCCACCAAGAAAGCCTCGTGCTACTGGGACGGGCAGAAGGTATACGACGGTCAGCCTGATGGCCTGCGGAC
>JBMFPI010000088.1:0-11123 GCA_049969195.1 Armatimonadota bacterium | reverse complement strand
GTGATGCTTCGCCAATGCGATTCTCGAGACAGTACGGATCGTTGCGCAGGTCGTAGAACTCCTCAGGCGCGCGCTCGATAATAAACCGGACGCGATCAGCGAGTTTCGGATCGGACGCGGCAGCCTCCTTCATCGACTTCCAACAAAGGCCCGTTAGAGGGTCCATGCTGCCGTCGTACTTGAGCGGGTGTTTGGGATCGATGTTATTCTCGCCGTGCCAGGCATTGTAAATGTAGATGAACTCCTTTGACTGCACCGCCCTCATCGGAAACGCCTGCACTCCCGGAAGCGCGTAGTTGTACGAAGTGAACACGTGTTCGCGGCCGCGACCGTTTCCCTTCATTAGTGCCAAAAAGCTCTGGCCGTCCATGTCGGGCACGTTCCGTAGACCGAGCCCTTCAATCAAAGTGGGCATAATGTCGATGATCGACACCATCTGCCCATCGACAACGCTTCCCGCCCTGGTGGCTCCCGGCCACCTGACGATGAGCGGGATCCTGTTGCTGACAGGGTAAAGGTTCTGCTTGGACATCGAAAAAGACGCGCCCTGATCTCCGAAGCAGATCACAATCGTGTTGTCCCAGACACCGGCCTCCCTCAATGCGTCGAGTATCCGGCCAACTGCCCTGTCCGCGTTGTGCAGCGCCGAGTAATACTGAGCGAGGTCGACGCGTACCCCCGGCAAATCCGGCAGATATCCGGGTACCGGAACCTCGTAGGGTGAGTAGTTGACCGGGTACGGACGCATCGGGGTCGCCCTCCTGCCGAACTGCTTCTCCAGACGCTGAAGGAACTCGACCTCGTCCACGCTTCCGGGCCACGGACGATGGGGGTCGGAGGTGTTCAGATGCAAGAAGAACGGCTTTTTGAGCTTCGCGGCCTCCGCGACAAGCTCCTTTGTGCCCTTGTAGAACCCCTCGGGCGAGCGCCACATGCTCCAGTAGCCGTCCGATTGGTCGTCCCAGTTGTCGGCGGTCTCGTTCTTGTTCCTTTCCCAGGCAAACGCTTCCTCGGGCACGTAGTTCGGCTGTTTGCCGACGATGGCGGTGTAGTACCCGGCATTCCTGAGCTCTCGGGCGAGTGTGGTGACGCCGGGCTTCAGCGGATCGCCGTGCCCGGTGTTGCCATTTGTCTGCGGGTACCTGCCGGTCATAAGTGACAAGCGGCTGGGCTGGCACGTAGGTGACGTCGTGAACGCGTGCGTGAATCTAACACCCTCCGCAGCCAGTTTGTCCATGCTCGGAGTGATGTTGCGCAGGGGGCAGCCGAAGCAGCCGAGCGATTCGGCGTCGTTGTCGTCTGTCGTGATGATGACCAGGTTCATCTTCTCGGCGTGGCCTCGTTCGGCGCGCGACGCGAGCCCGCCGGCGCCGACTAGCACCGCAGCGCTCGCGGCTTGCATGAACTCTCGTCGCGACAGCCCGGATGAACGATCACTTCGTTTCATTTGTACTTTGCCTCCTCGCGCGATCTCTTGAGAACCCGGTCATACATTGTTGCCACCGACTCCGGCGAAACGTCCGCCTGCAGATTGTGGGCCGGGGCGAATATGTAGCCGCCGTCGGACCAAGGGTGCATCGCCGTGAGCAGATCGTCGACGGCCCTGCATATGAGTTCCGGGTCGCCCGACGGCAGCACTTCCTGCGTATCAAGCCCGCCGTGGAATACGATCTGGGACCCGTATGCACTCTTGAGTCGTTCGGGCTGCATGCCGGTCGCTGCGGGCTGAATAGGGTTCAAGATGCGGACGCCGATGTCGATTAGGTCTGGGATGATGTCGAACACCGCCCCGCAGGTGTGGTGCATATAGACGGCATCGGTGAACCTGGCCGTGTACTCGATTCGCTCGCGCATGTACGGTTTCACGAACTCTCGCCACATGCCCGGCGACATAAAAAGGCCTTTCTGTGTGCCGAAATCGTCTCCGCTGGTCGTGAGATGAATGTACCGGCCGAGGCTCTCGTAATAGACTCGTATGACGCGCTTCTGGAACTCCAGGATCTTGCCGAATAGCAGGTGAATGAACTCCGGTTCGGCAGCCATCATCAGCATGATGTGGTCGTAGCCGCAGAGCCAGCAAGCGAGCTCAAGCACCCCGAACACGGGATGCTCGCCGACGATCACGTAATCCGTTTGCTCGAAGAGTCTCTTCGCTCGTAGCTCACAGTCATCCAGCACGCCGGGGGGAATCTGATCTACACGCGGAAATTCGTAGCCGACTATCTCATCAATGGTCGCGTTGGGTAGTGGGACATCGACGATTTCCCAATACATCCCGCTGTGCCGTCGGCGGATGCCGTACTCGTCGATGTATTCAGTCTCCGAGATGCGTCGGCAACGGTCGGTCACGAACGGAACAAGGCATCCGACGCGGCGGAAGTCGATGTCCCAGTGCTCGAGTACCCGCCTGTCGAACTTGTCGTAATCGTCCGGCATTGGTCCGTCGATGCCCAGATATCTGGCGAGAGTTTCGACCGCTGAGGGGCTCTCCACGGTAGATTGCGGCGTTCCGCCGAGATCGATAGGGCAGCGATCGACCGGCTTATGCTCCAGGGTCAGGCGAAACCTCTCACGGTAGATACTGTCCCGGATCAAGGCCTTACCTCCCTGCTTGAGCCTGCGTCGACAGCCCGCTTCTTCAACTGGACGTCCGCCTCGAGCAGCATCTTGCAGAGCTCCGGCATCTTGTCCAGATCGAAACGCAGTTCATCCCCCAGGGACGTCGGCCACCAGGCCACGACGGGGTAGTCCGCCTCCACCATTTCCTTAATTATGCTCTTTGAGAACGGCGGAACGGCACCTCCGGGGTCATCGAATGCCTGTCCCCCCGCTTCTCCAAGAAAAATGGGCTTGCCGATGCGGTCCGCCATTCGTTTGTAGTCACGCAGTATCACGGCGGAGTCCTTGTCGGTGTTGCCGAAGCGAATGTTGTCCTGACAGAAATCGAAGTTATAGAGGTGGATGGAGATAATGTCTATAGGATCGGGGTGGATGTCCCTGAGGTAGCGCTCAGCCTCTTCCACAGAGTCCGGCGTCCAATCACCGCTTTTTCTTCTGAGGTGCTGCGCGGCAGGGCGCGGGATGGAATGGCCCGAGGAGATCAAATGGACCGGGTCGATTTTCTTGACCAGCCTGGCTAGGTCGCGCAGGAAGGCGATCATCTGGTCGGTGGTGAAGTTATCGGTTCTCAAGCGCGCTGGCGGACATCCCTGTTCCGTCACGTTCAGGTGGTGGTAGCCGTAGGGCCTCATGAACTCCAGATCCGCGCCCAGGTTCAGTTCGCACCAAAGCTCCCAGAACAGTATAGTCGGCTCGTTCTTGTAACGCTCGACGAACTCACTGATGTAGAGCTCAACATACTGACGGGACCTGGAGTCTTTATCGGTTAGCATTTGCCGGATGGTCTCGTTTGCCATGTCCGGAAACAGATACGTGTTCCAGACCAGGCACGGGACAAGCCACAGGCCGGCCTTTCGAGCGTCCGCGAACATAGCGTCGAGACTCGCCCAGTAGTCGTCCCTCGCCCACGCGTTCATCTCTTTCGGATAAAACATGCAGGCCCCGAAACGGATCAAGCGGAAGCCCTTCGCCGCCGCATCCTGGATATCCCGCGCTGCCTTTTCGCGCTCGGCGCCTCCCTTGACGTACTGAAGGGCAAGGTCGAACTTGTTGAGCCCGACGGCGCGAAACGGCTTGCCGTGCATCAGAAGTTCGCTGCCCCGGCGGGTCAGAATGCCTACCTCGGGACTCGACTGTTGGGCTCGCACCGATTCTGCCGAGGCGAGTATCAGAGAAACGCACAAAGCGGCGAGGATCAGTAACTCGTTAGTGTTCACAGAACCATCTTCTCCCTTCCGAGTGTGCTGAATGCTTCGCAAATCCACTGGTAGTTCTGCTCACTCATTCCGAGGCAAGAGTAGTCCTCTATGCAAGCGATGAAGCCGCCATCAAACGACCCGAGCTTGCTGATCAGTCGGCCGGCGTAGTCGAAGATATCCTGCTTGGACCCGGATATCGCTACTCTCTGGTGGTCGACCGAGCAGCAGAAGCAGACCTTGCCGCCGAAGTCGCGCGCCAGGTTGTCGATTCCCATTACATCCGGCTGCAGGAATTCCAGGACATCCGCGCCGATATCGATCAAATCGCCTATGGTAGGATACACGTTGCCACAAGAGTGAAACCATACTTTCTTGCCCGCGGCATGTATCATCTGGAACTGTTGCGCATACCTCGGTTTGAAAACCGCTCGCCACAACTCCGGCGATATCATCAGGCCTCGCTGGGTCCCCCAGTCGTCGCCAAACTTGACACAGTCGATCTCAAAGGCCGCCGCCTGTTCTATTATCGAGTTCTCAAAGTTGAACACCAGGTCGAGCACCTTCTCAGCGGTCTTGCGGTCGGTATACAGGTCAACGAGAAGCTGCTCCATTCCCCGCAGGAAGGTAGCCTGGTCGAACCCCGTTATCCCGAGGCCGAGAACCAGGAAGCGGTCCCGGCCTTGATTGATGAACTCCCTCAGGTGATCGAGCCGTCCCGGCGCGGTCGGGTCGGGGGGCTTGTATGAGTCGATCGCTTGCGCGTCCGCCAGCGGGGCCTCGCGAGGCTGCCCCATAGTTTCGTCCAGCTTGTGCCAGACGTAGCCCCATTCCGTGGCACCTGGCTCCGAAGCAACAAATCCTT
The DNA here is from genome assembly GCA_049969195.1 of Armatimonadota bacterium. GTDB lineage: Bacteria > Armatimonadota > UBA5829 > UBA5829 > UBA5829 > CALJES01. The sequence goes on along the minus strand of JBMFPI010000088.1, from coordinate 6,443 downwards.
CAGCGGGCGCAACATTAGCTGTCAGGACATCCGAACGCTCAGTGTCCCGATTGAAGTAAACTATCGGAACGCGGTCCGGCCCCCTGAACTCAATCGCGCGATGGACTATCTCACGGGGTGACAACTTGCTCCTCCTTCTTTTCCGCCCTGGCAGTGTCAAGGATGGACCTTACCTCCCTCGCCTTTGCCTCGGTGATAGGGTAGTGATACGCGATATAGGTCGAGATCGCCAGCAGCACCGACGGTATTCCCACGAACATCGCTCTCATCCGAATGATGGTTTCCGCACTCTGCTTCGCCGCTTCCGGGTCCACCCCGGCGAGTGACACGATGACACCAGTTACGCACGTGACCAGACCCACGCCCATCTTCATTATGAGGCCGCCTATCGCGCCGTACATGCCTTCTCTTCGAAGTCCGGTCTTGAGTTCGTCCAGGTCGCAGACATCAGCTACCATCGACGGCATAATAACCGTGCAAATGTTCCAGGCGGGACCGATAAGCACGAGCGGGATGAACTGCAACCAGGGGTTCGCCGGCGTGTACAGCCACCAGATCGAGACATAGCCGACAGTCGTGAGCAGAAGCGACAGAAGTAATGTCCGCTTCTTGTCCAGCCACGCCGCAATGCACGAGGTGAACGGGATGGAGATAGTCCCCATCGCAGTGTAAAACGTGCCCGCGATTCCGCTCATCGTAGCCGCTGCAGCCCGATCCCCACCAAAGATATAGAAGATGTTGAGGTAAAGGCCGAGCGGCTGCACCAGGAATATCCCGAAGAACGTCAGAAAGCTGACCGCGGTCAATATCAAATAGGGCCTGTTGCCGAATGTGCTCCTGAATGCCTTCAAGAATGGCATCTTGTCCTGGCTTTGCGTCTCAGCTCGCTCTTTGCACAAGACAGGCACCACGGCCGTTACGGCGATAAGTGCCCCAAAGACAATCCCCACGATTCCGGCCCCGCTTACCTCCGCCCCGTGCGCCTTGGTACCTCTCAGCAGGGCAGATAACCTTGCCCCAAGTGAGCCGGCCTCCGACCGGAACAAGATATCCCAGTTCCAAAAGCACATTCTGTAGATCCAGGGCAATGTGAGGCCGAAGAACATTGCAGCGAATGTTCTATACGCTTGAAGGCTTGTCCGCTCCCTGTAGTCGTAGGTGAGCTCTAGGCCAAGTGCCTCATAGGGGGTAGCCCAGATTGACAGGACGGTGTAGTAGAGCATTGTGACGATAGCGAAGAACGCCAACAACTGCCCCTTGCTCCAACCCGGGTTCGGGTTCCACAACAGAGCGAAGACGGCCCCGGAGAGGATCCCGCCGACCAAGATGTAGGGTCGGCGACGGCCCCATCTCGTGCGAGTGTTGTCTGAGATGTGTCCCATGAGGGGGTCATTTATCGCGTCCCAGATTCGAGGCAGACCGAGCGCAAGTCCGATCAGAGAGGCGCTGACGCCGAGCCCGACATTGTATATCGGCAGAGCGAGCATTCCAATGCCGTTACCGAGGATGTTGTATGCTATCGAGCCGCATTCAAATGCGGCTTTCACCCGAAAGGGCAGTTTTTCCAACCGTTCGCCCGTCATAAGAAAACGCCTGCGCAAGCACTGACAAGTGCAGCATTCACCTGAGTGTATGATACACTTCCGCGCCTTCTTATTCTATCTTCCGTCTTGCACGGTTGTCAAGGGGATTCAACCGGGATCGTTACGACAGGCGCGTTTTCGGCGGCTCTTCCGTTCGGCGGAGAAGCTTCGAATCCCCGAAAACGCTTTTCTCAAAGCGACCTGAACTAAGACTCCCTCTCCCTTTACGGGAGTGAGTTGAGGTGAGGGTCTGGCCGCTCGCAAACGGCTGCATCGCCCATGGCTCCTGGTCCCGGGTGACATACCACGGACCATCGAGAGCGTCAAACGGCCCAAGACTCCGGCCTTGCGTTCCGTCGCAGCAGCCCCGCTAGGAGCCCGTTCTCACTATGCCTCCCCGATAGGTCATCCGCCTCCTCAGATCACCGGCCAGGGCGGCGCACATCGCCGAGAATGCGCCGCTTTATATCCGTTCCAGCGGAACTATGCCGAGCGCGTCCAGGCAATTGGCCATACACTGTCTGAAAGCGTCGACCAGCGCGAGGCGGTAGGCGCGCAGCGCCGGGTCCTTGATCTTGATGAATGGGACCTGCTCCGCAGCATCCGGATCGGGGGTTTCGTAGAACTCGGTGAACAGCGTTGCGAGCTCGAACGCGTAGTGCGCAAGCGGCGCGGGAGAAAGCTCCCGACCCGCCTTCTTGAGCACGCTCGGAAACTCAGCGATCTTCTTCGCGAGGTTCTCCTCGGGAACAGTAACCTGCTCGGGGACGGGGATCGCTCCGCAGCGCCAGGAGCCTGCTTTGCGGAGTATGCTGCACGCCCGGGCGTGGGCATACTGGCAATAGACGCCGGTGTCCCCGGTGGTGCGCAGGGCATCGTCGAAGTCGAACACAATCATCTTGCCGGTCGAAACGCGCGACATAAAGTAACGGATCGCGGCGGCTGCAAGGATGTGGGCGTTTTCCTCCGAGCAAACTTTCTCCCGGAGGCGTTCGACCATCCTGTCGATCAGGTCATCGCCTTTCACCCCCAGGCCCTTGCGTCCCGACATCGCCTGCACACCCGGTTCCTCGACATCAGCGTCTACCCCGAGCTCGGCGGCGGCGGCACTCGAGAGCACCACTACTTCATAGTCCAGGTGAATCGAGTTAGCTGCCTCTCTGCGGTAACCCAGCCTTCTGAGGCAGTCGTAGACGACCTGCTGGGTGTAGCTCTGCCGGACGTCGATTACGTTCACGACCTTTTGCGCTCGGCCGAAACGGTCGGTCTCGATTCCGTCCGGGGCTGTGGTCCAGAGCTCGCGCCCGTTGCGCTGGACACCCCAGAGCTTATAAAGAAAGTCCCGGCCCAGTATGCCGAACTTCCACATCTGATAGGCGATGTCTTTGCCGGTGTAGGTGACCGTGCCGTTGGAGCGCACCAGCACTTTGTCCTCGCTGCGGATACCAGTGTTTGTTCGCACCAGGCCTCTGCCGAACCGCACCACCCAGCAGCCGACGTTCGGCCCCTGCGTCTCGTGCACGACGGCTCCGCCGCGCTTGAGCATATCGAACGCCGTTTGCCAGAAGCCTCTCAGGAATATGTCGGACTCCCAGTTAAGCAGGTCGTAGAACACGTTCAGGCGCCCGACGGTCGCGAGGTGCGCTTTCACGATCCTTACTGCCAGCTCCTTAGCAAACGCGGCAACGGGGTTATCCTGGGCCTCTATCAGGTGGAGCACCTCGGCGCGTCTGGCTTTCAAATCTTCGTTCGATTCGTACTCCTGGGCCACGCGGGCATATATATCCCAGCACCAGTAGTCGAAAGGCTGGCCCTGGTCGTACTTCGCCCAGAACGGGCTCATGTCCGAAGACCTGCCGTCGTAGCGCGGCTCGTCCAGGTACAGCATCGCCACAACAACATCCGCCACCTGCACACCGGTATCGTCGATGTAGTTGCAGGCTTCGACTTGGTAGCCGAGCTTCGACAGAATCCTGACGACCGAATCCCCGATAATCGCATTGCGCAGGTGGCCGATGTGCATAGCCTTGTTCGGGTTGACGTTGGTATGCTCGACCAGCACCTTGCGCTTCCGTCCCAAGTTGGATTGGCCGTATCGAGCGCCCTCCCTGGCTACGCGGTCGATGACGGACCTGACGTATTGCGAGTGGTCGATCTTGAAGTTCACGTACCCCGGCGGTGTGACCAGGACCTCCTTGATGTACGGCAGCCTGGCCCTGGCGAGTTGTTCGGCGAGTTCGTGTGCGATCTCCATAGGAGGCCGCTTCTGCACGCGAGCCTGCGCAAGGCACACGGCGGTAGAAAAGTCACCGAACTCGCGCTTCGGCGGCACGTTGAACGCGACTTCGTCGGTTCCGAGTACTTTTCGTATTGCCCTTGCTACGTCGTCTTGAATCATCCGAAGAACACCAGTGGTATCGCCCCGACTGTCGGTCTGCCGAATGCCACTACCTCGAGCGCGCCTCGATAGGCTCCCCCGCGAAGTGGTCCGGGCGTTATCTGCGCCTCCACCGCCGCCGAGTTCGCCCCCCAGTTCCAGAGAGTCACGTGGTTCACAGTGGAGGGCGAGATCGTCCATCCTTCGGGCAGCCGCCATTTCAGCTCCATATGTCGGCAGTCCGGCAGCTTGTTGACCAGAGTCACCGTTACCGGGAAAGGCTCGCCAGACCGAACGTCCGGCTCCCGGTGATAATCCAGTGTGACCAGAGTGTGGATAAAGTCGAATGTGACGGCGAACGCCGACCTGGCCCACACAGACCTCGCAACCCCGTCACCCGCGAGGTTCAATTCGTCCACCCCGGAAAGGTCCGTCGGCCGTTCGGAGACCGTAACCGGCGCGGCGTGTGCCGCAAGCATAATGGGAACCTGCGCCGTCACCTGTTCAGTCAACTGCTCGAGCGTGCCCGGAACCTGAATTGAACCGCGGTCGATTGCCACGGTCAGTATTCGATCTCCGATCGGTTCGACCCATTTCGCGGGGATGCCGTCTTTGCCGGAGATAATCCCGAGGATGGCACCCAGCGTCGCGGCCGTGCAGTCGGTGTCGTCCCCGCAGTTTGTGGCGATGCAGATTGACTTGCCGAAGTCGCCCTCACCGTACAGCCAGCCGATAATCACGAACGCAACGTTGGCCGGCGCCTGGAACCAGCCGAGATCCGAGCTGTCCCGCACCACAAGCTGCCGGGCCTCCTGCCAGGACTTGCCGGCTGCGTGGGCGTCCAGAGCGATCCGGATGGAGCGTGCGACCCTGCAATCCGGGGGAATTTTCGCCAGGCCGATCTTGATTAGCTCCTCACGGTCACCGGTGACGAACGCTGCGCTCTCAACCGCGGCGGTAAACAGAGCCGCAAATGTTCCCTCGCCGCCGCCGTGGTCGACCGATGCATCCTCCCAGGCGTATCTGATCGCGATATCAGGGCACCCGGGTGCAAGACATGCCCATATTTCGGACCTGATCCACGCGCCGTTGGAGTGCTTCCAGTGGTTGTGATACTCGCCGGAGAGCGGCGGCAAGAGGCCGGCGCGCATATTGGCCTTGCAGATGCCGTATTCGTTCCAGTGAGGCGTGATGTAGTTCAGCCAGTATTCGCCCAGCAGTTTGTTGTTGACCGCGCGCGGGCCGTTCTCCTGGACGGCTTTCAGCCACACGAGCTGAAGGTCCAGGTCGTCGTTTGGAAGCGGCTCTCCGTGGGTCGGCTGGGCGTAGAAGGTCACGTCGTTTGTTTCGGTGCGCCCCTCGAAAGGCGCCCCGAGCGTGCCTCCTATGTTCTTTCCGAGCCAGCAGCCGTATATCTTGTTCTTGAGTTCGTGCAGGTTAAGGTTGACGCAGGGCAAGATATGCCTCCTGCTGCTTATAATGGGATCCAGCGCCGATTATACCACACTGCTGGTCGGTTTGTTGGGCTTATGGAGGGCAGGAGTCAATCCAATCTTGCAGGCGCAAACGCATACGGTCCAGTCATCCTGCACTCCATTCAGGATCGTTCGCCGCGGCGCCTGGATGCGGAAAGAAGTTCAGCATGACTTGATTTCCGCGGAACCGAACAGTCTCGTCCTACTGCAAAAAGGAGGGTGCGAATGTAGGATCAGGTAATATTACCGGTTGACAAACGGGCGGTGCAATGATATTCTCAATACAGGAGGTAGTGTGGAGTCGCGTCTGCGGCTGCGCGCTCCTTCGGTATGCCACTACAATAAAGAGGCGGCCAGCAGGTGATTCTGGCCTACACCTTCCCTGTCGCCACAGCACCTGCGAAAGGAGGGAAGAACGGTTGAGGACTCTTGTAGTGCTGACGGCTTTCTTGTTGGCGCTGGCAGTCCCCGTCTTTGCGCACGACGCATACATCGGCGCGCCCGGAAGCGAGGTCGAGTTTGGGGACTGGAGCAACCAGGGGTTCAACCACCCGGATCAGGCTCCGTACAAAGGCTGGGCGTTCGTGTACGTCAAGAACACCAGCCTGAACCCGTGGGGAGATTTCCACTTCAAGATCTTCTCCTACGACGGATCCGACGTATCCCAGGTTGACTTCAAGGACGCCAGCATGGGCGGGTTCGACCCGACCAGCACCCAGGCCGGCACCACGTGGACCATCGACAACAACGTGGTAGGCGCCGAGATGACCCTGTACTTCTACGGCGACCCCGTTCTGCCGGGGCAAACCGCGGCATTTCAGGTGTACACGGACAACACGGCAACACAGACCAATTTCGGCCTGATGATCTGGCCGAGCCCCGTACCTGAACCGTCGAGCCTTGTAGCTCTGACCGGCCTGTTCGGCGCCGCCGGACTAGCCTGGAGAAGAAGGCGCTAGGCGACACTTGAGTATCAGTCAGTGATTGCCCAGCCGGAGACTGGCCTCT
>JBMFPI010000087.1:0-11128 GCA_049969195.1 Armatimonadota bacterium | reverse complement strand
GTTTCGGCAACTCTCCCGCTCGGACAGGGAGCATCGCCGCGTAGAAAACTAAGCGCAGCTTTACCGGCAGGGCCTCGGTAGAGGACTGCGCAGACCACCACGTGACCCGACCCCGAATCGCCCCTGTGACGCCGCACAAGACGGGACAATGAGTTATGAGGATTCGACCTGGAGGAACGGCGGGGTTGAGCCTCGCTTTTGCCGTCGGCTATTTCGGAGAGGATGACGACTCATTCGTAGTAACCCAACTCGGAGGGGACAGCCCTTTCGGCTCGGTGCTGGCGAGCCTAGGCTCGGACTATGCGGTGCACCTTTCCCCCGACGGAGCGGGCAGGAGCACATTCAATGGACTGGATATTACCACCCCGCTCGGCAACGGCAAGGGATGGTACATAAGAGACTGTGAGTCGGGCGAGGTTTGGTCACCGTTTTTCTTGCCGGTGTGCGAGAAAGCCGACGAGCACCACGTGACATTCCTGCCGGGCCAGGTGCGGGCATTCACGCTCAAGCACAAGATCGCTGCGACAATTACAGTCGCCACACTGCCCAACCGTCCAGTTGAGGTGTGGCTGATAAGACTTGAGAATCGGTCCGCCGCGGAGCGCAGCCTCGCGTTCACGACCTATGTCGAGCCCAGCATCGGGCCGGGGCTGGAAACCATCTACAGGAATCGGGAAAAGCTCATACTGATGCGGCGGCCCCTGTCCTCAATCGGAACTGAAGCAGATCACGGACCGGCAGATATGGTCCTGTTCCATTCCAGCACGCTGAACCCGGTGCGATTCCAGACTGAGAAATCGGAGTTTGTCGGGGAGGGTAGAACCCTGAGAAATCCGCGCGAGCTGGACGGTTCCGGGGAACCGGCCTCAGATGGGCTCGCCTCAAAGGCGATAGCAAGCCTGACCGTCGAGATCGATCTGCCGATAGAAGGAGAGGCCGAGTTCGGGTTTTCATTCGGCGTCGCCAGAAACCCGGAACATGCCCTTGAACTTGCAAACGGCCTGAGCAAGGTGAGGCTTATGTCCGAGGCCGTCGCTTTCTCCCGTATCCGCTGGGAAGATCTGTGCTCGACAGTCAGAATCGACACCCCGGACAGGGTCCTGAACGCCCTTGTGAACACCTGGCTGCCCTACGAAGCGTATGCGGGCTGGTTGAGACAGCGGACCGGCGGGGTGTGCCTGGACCCGCTGCTGGCCGCCGATTCCCTGAGACGATACTATCCTCTCTGTGCCGGAGCGCGGGAGGCCTGCCGACAGAGCCTGCTGACGTTCGCCGCAGGCATTTCGTCGGTCGGCACCTATTCGCCCGATAGCGAGTCGGTAGTGATGCTCCCACCCGAGGAGCTGGCCTGGCTGCCGATCTGCGTGGCCCGTTACGTCGCGGAAACGGGCGACCCCGGCGTCCTTGGGGAATCCGTCAATTGCGGCGACGGGCCTGCGCTGACGGTCGAGGAACACTGCGAAAGAATACTCAAGCTGTGCGCGGACCCGGGGCAGGCCGAAAAACCCATAGCCGAAAAAGCACTGCGGACCTGGCCTGACGCGACCGGCCGGCCACCGGTGCAGTACGCTTCTCTGAGCGGTGGCGACACCCATCAGCAGGCGAACCTGGACGAGGACTCCGAGCACCGGAGCCTTCCCCGGCGCATACGACACCTGCAGCTCATCTCCCCCACCCTAACCGAGTCTTATCCGAAAGCCGAAATGGACCGACTTTTTGTCGCCGAGAACAGCCCTGAGGGCGATTCGGGAGCCGCCTGTCTTGCTTATTGCGTCATTGTCGAGAAAGTTCTTGGGGTCGAGACCCTATCCAACGGACTTCGCCTGCGACCCATGCTTCCCGAATCTTGGCCTGAGTGCCGGATAACTCGCAAGTTCCGGGGTGACGTATATAACATTCACGTCAAACGCTCGCCGTCGCTCGCAAGAGGGAGTTTCTCTGTGACCGTAGACGGCAGGCGGCTGGATGGTGAGATCGTCCCGCACTTCGGCGACGGACTTGAGCACTCGGTGGAAGTCCTAACAGGGTAGCCCTGAGGTCATTGCGACAGAACTCAGACCTAGCGTCTCCGGCGATCCGACACTCCTCAAGTAAGCGGGTGAATCGCCGAAAACGTGTCTGTTGCAAGAGATTGGTGTTGCCCTAATCCGGCGAACTAAACTCACCACTTCTTTCGGACCGGCACCCCGGCACGCGCAAGCTCCGCCTTGATCGATGCGATCGTGTACTCGCCGGTGTGCACCATGCTCGCGACGATCGCTGCGTCCGCTCGGCCCTCCGTGAAGACTTCAACAAGGTGCTGCGGGGTACCTGCTCCGCCTGATGCGACAACGGGAATGCCTACGCTGGTTGAGATTAGCCGGGTAAGCCTGAGTTCGAAGCCGCTGCGGGTGCCGTCGGCGTCCACCGAGTTCACCACGATCTCGCCGGCCCCTAGGTCTTCGGCCCTCTTCGCCCACTCCAGGGCATCCAGGCCGGTCCGTTCGCGAAACCCTCGAATGGTGACCTCGTAGCCGCTGGGAAAACGCGACCTGTCAGCGGCTGCGACGGGGTCCATCCCCAACACGATGCACTGCCGGCCGAAGATTCTGGCGCCATCGGCGATGATCGAAGGGTTCTTGACCGCGAGCGAGTTCACCGACACCTTCTCGGCCCCGGCGAGCAGCACCCGGCGCATATCCTCAAGCCCACGTATCCCTCCGCCGACCGTAAACGGGATGTGGATCACCCGACCGACTTCACGAACCATCTCGATGTCGATCGGGCGATACTCGGCGGAGGCGGTGATGTCGTAGAAGACGAGCTCGTCGCAGCCGCCGTCGCTGTAGGCTTGAGCCATCTCGATCGGATCGCCGAGATCGACGTTGTTCTGGAACCTGACTCCCTTGGTTACTTTTCGATCCCTCACATCCAGGCAAGGGATAATGCGCTTGCTCAGCATCTGCCGTCCCAACGTGCGAAGTTAGCCAGAAGACGTAGCCCGAACCGGCCGGACCGTTCCGGGTGGAACTGCGTGGCAAAGAGGTTCTTGTGCCCGATTGCCGATGCGAACCGAACACCTGCGTAATCCGTTTCGCCGAGCACATAGGACCGGGCCGAAGGCATCGGATAGTAACTGTGCACGAAGTAGAACTCGGTCTCGTCCTCGATACCCTCGAAGAGCGGGTGTTTCACGCAACCGCTGCGTTTCGTCCATTCGGCCGGATCACTGATGACTTTGTTCTCCGCATTGAAGATCCGGTGCGGCACGGACCCGCTGCACTCGCCGGCGATTCCCGCGAAGCATACGGTGTTCCAGCCCATGTGCGGTATCTTGCACCCCGAGTCCGTCGGCGCGAAACGCTTCACCGAACCCGGCACAAGCCCGATGCACTGCGTACCGCCGTCTTCCTCCGAAAACTCCATTATCACCTGTGTTCCAAGGCAGATCCCTAGAAAAGGCGTACCGGACATCACCACCTGGCGAATCGGTTCGATGAGGCCGAGTGTGCGGAGGTTCTTCATCGCCTCTCGCGCCGCACCGACACCCGGGAATATGACGCGCTCGGCCGCGAGCACGCGGTCCGGATCACTCGTGATCTCCGAGGCCAAACCCAGGTACTCGAGCGCGAGCCGCACACTGGTAAGGTTGCCTGCTTTGTAGTCGATGATCGCAATCATTGGGACTCCCGGACAAGCTACGCGGGAATGCAGCACCCTTACAACGATACACTAAATGGACGTTATTGCGATAAAACGCCAACCCGGCGTCTTCGACGATTCGATGCTCTTCCGCTATGCGGAAGAATCGCCGAAAAGCCATCTATCGCAACAGCCAGACAGTAGTAGGGTACCACAACACCGCGGCGCTGGACAAGGGTGCGTGGCGGTAGGTATCAGTTGAGTCCGGCGAGCGCAAAAGCCCCGGGCCCTGTCATCATGAACCCGATTCAGGATCAACTCCTGTGGCGCCTGCCTGCTGAAGCAAGTTGAGCATGCCTTGATTCCCGCGGAACTGCAAGGCTTCCTGCGGCCAACGCCGGTTGCCGAAAGGCGCGGTCTGGGGTATAATAAAGGTGTCACAAATACCCCGTGGGGGCGATTGGTGTCGACGGGGGAGTGGCTGGCTTAAGCTGCGAGCCGAGGCGCCGCTGGCCTCGTACAAAGCGGCAAAACAATAAACGCGACTACACAGTACGCGCTCGCTGCCTAAACTGAGGTAGCGCGTCCGCCCGTTCCCGGCCGGTGGGGACGGCACCGGGCGTGACAAAAACCGGCTAGCCCGATCTGTTGGGTCCGTGGACTGTCGGGGACTTTATACACGGACTTGGGCCGACGAATCCCGCCTGCAGGAGTCGGAAGGCTCGAAAACCAGACTGCAGGATACGCTCGTAGACGCTTTTGACGGCCCTCTTTCGGACGGGGGTTCAAGTCCCCCCGCCTCCACCAAACAATCGAAAACAAAGATTCTCTCTAGCATGAGCCTCGGCGATGTGAAAGCCGGGGCTTTTGCCGTTTTGCGCGTGGATTTCGTGCTCAGAGGGGATGTCTCAGCTGCCTCGTCCTTTGGACTTGTTCGCCGCCGAAATCCGACATCAGACCCCCATTTTCTCTCTTCGCGCTGGTTTTCTCTGTTGGCCTTTGGACTTTTGCATTTAGGTCCAAAGGAGGTTTTGATCTCAGCTTTGGTACATTTCGCAACCATTCCGCGCTCGCGGGATTGGAGTAGCGGGTGTTACCCGCCAGGTGTTGACCTTGGAGTGACCTTGGAGTGGCGCTTGACAGGCCACGCGTCCGGGAGTATGATGTCGCAAAACGGCGGCGATTGCCTGTTCGCAGCTCGGGCCAGAGGAGGAATGGCAATGAAGTCGCTCTCCAGAGTGTTGCTGTGCCAAGTTCTTGTAGCCCTGTTTTTCGCATCTGGTGTCGCTTGGGCCCGTGCGCCCATCAGGGACGGTGATCCAGGCACAATCGGTGCATGTCTCACGCAACCCGACGGAAGCCGTGTCACGCTGCCGTGCGAAGAGGTGATACGCTGTGGAAGAAGCGGAAGATCATTCGCGATCAAGGAGTGGTTTGAACCGCAACCCACCAAACCTCGGCTTGCTGTAGTGAGCACCAGACCTCTCCCGGTCAACGAGTACTGGAACGTCGATGTAACCGGCATCCTCTCCACATTCTCAGGCGTCTCCAGAGACGGCAGTGAGATTAGGCAAAGAGTTCTGATCGTTTCCCCTGAGAATGTTACCGTCTACTGCTCTCGCAATGGCAAGCCCGTTCCGTTCATGCCAATCAAGGGTCTCGACATGGATTGGCCCAATAGGCGTTCACTTGCTGACCTGGCAAGCGAGGGTTCCGCAGAGACAGCAAGCGTATCTGTCATGAGCGAAGGCGAACTCCCGCCGATGCCTGATGGCCTGGATTCGGAGAGCCCACCCATTTACTGCGCGACTATTGCAGAAGCAAAAGCTCAAGCGGACGGCACGGCAGTTGAGCTTCAGTGCAAGCCGATCAACTCCGCAACCAGCGGGTCGTTCGTGATAGGCGAGGACGACACTTACGACACGCTTACCACTTACTACACTGGCACCGTAGTGGCCGACGACCGCGTGAAGAAGGTCACGGGAACGATCCACACCAGCGGTTCTGACAAGGTTCTGGACGTAGATAGCGGCCCTGGCTTCGACCCTGACGCTTATGTTGGCAGCGTCCAGACGGTGGCGCAGGGCACCATTGCCTGGGCCAAAACCTTCGCAGACGGGCTCTACTTGACAGCGGATCTGTCAGGAAAGATTGTCAGCAGGACGTTTCCTGCACTCGGCTACTTCTACGTGCAGGAGCCAAGTCGCGCATGTGGCATCCGTGTTAACGACAGCGCATCGGCGGAATCGCTGCACGCTGGTGACATCGTCACGATCTCAGGCGGTGAGATGACTACCGTTGACGGCGAGAGAGCCATACACTATGCGTACACACAGATGGACTCATCTGGGGATGCGCCGAGACCGCTCGGCCTAAACAACAAAGCTGTTGGCGGAGGAGACCTCAATGTTCTCACCCAAGGCCCCGCCGAGGGCACGGGTACCAGCAACGTCGGTCTTCTCATCCGCGCGTGGGGCAGGATAACCGACGTAGATTTTGGCGGTTTCTACATAGATGATGGCTCGAACCTAACCGATGGTGGTACCGTCGCTGGCATCCGTGTGGTAGGGCTTGGTGGCTATCAGACGTATACTCCGGCAGTCGGTGACTACGTTGCTGTAACCGGCATATCTGGGTTGGCTACCTACTACACCGAACACGGGCTCGCACGGACTATTCGTGTGGCTAGTTCAAACGACTTGACTGTAGTGCGCTGCACCGGCCCGCCAACGGAGGTCGAAGTGCAGCCTTCGGGAACCGACACTAACGGATACGGAAAGTTGTCTATCTACTGGAAGGCTACACCGGGCGCGATTGGCTACAACATATACCGTGGAACAACGTCCGGTGGAGAAGACTACCAGAATCCCATAAACGGACCTAACCCGTGGAACACTCCCACCTACGCAGGAAGTGACAAGTTTGTCTTTACCGATACTGGCCTGACCTTCGGGCAGGAGTACTTCTATACGGTAAAGGCCGTCCGTGCTGATGGTGAGAGTATAGCTTCGGATGAAGACAGCGACATACCGGACGATTGGGCCATTCCTTGGGACAGCGATGATGCTTATGCGATAACTGACGCCGTAGCCAATCTGTACGGCTATTATGCAGACCTGATCTGTGCTGTTGGCCCGGACGGTACCGTCTACAGCAATTGGCAGGGCGTTCTTCGGCCCGGTGGCTCCGTTGACCTCGGTACCCTCGAACCAGGCACGAATACGCTTCACTACTCCGACGGCTCTACCCTCAACCTCCCAGATGACGGGGGAGTGTTATCAGGCGATGACGAGGAATCAGGTGGTATGTTGGCGTCTGTTCCTACCACAGAACAGAACGCAAGCGACGGGCCCTACAGGCGTGTGCGGAGCAAACCGACGTGTACCGGTTCCTACGGGCTGTTTTACCCTGGGTGGAGAAACCAGATTTACATGGCAAGAAACACCGCGCAAGGTATCGACGACGATTACTGGACTTACCTGGGCAGTAGAACAATCATCGGCAGCGGCAAGAGAAGAACGGTACTTGAGATTGATGCGGGTGTTCAGTGGAGCGAGGCGTACTGCAGATACAATCCTCACCTGTCTCTCAAGTACAATAGGTATGATGGCTCCAAAGCTCGGACCCTTGCGCCTAAGAACTGCCCCATCACTTTCGATACCTCGTACTTCGGAGGAATCGAGATGTGCTATGTGATGCAGCCGACCGGTAAGTCATCAACACCTATGATACTCTTCTATGGTGCTGACCAGAACTGGGAAGACAAAACAGTCTTGCTCGCCGCTGCGAATCCTGTCAAGGTACGCTCGGGGATGATGAAACGTGCCCACTCTATTGCACAGGGCAGGAAAGGCGGCAACCATTACCGGCGGACTGGTTCCCACGTCTACAACGCGGCGTTTGCCAATGGCCAACTGCGCAATGCGTCCGGCCAGTGGGTAACATGGACTGATAGCTTGACGCAAGATCAAGGTGCATATCCGTGGCCGTCCTCCATCGTCACATGGACGATCCCTGCCGGGCAGGAGTACTACACGGAGAACGACATAAGCATACAACTGTAGGGAGGGATTTGAGTTGCAGAAGCATATCAAGAGCAGTCTCTTTGCGGTGCGGCTCTGCGCTTTCCTGCTGTTCGCGATAGCTCCTTGCTTTGGCGGTGCTGAACAAGTGCCGCCACAGGGCCTAGTCGTTTCCAGCGTTCTTGTGAACCCGAAGGAGTACACTGCTAATGGTGGACGCTATGACCTGTTCCTTCAGGCTGTCCCCGGAGGGAAAGTCACACGCCTAACCAATCATGAGTCTACTCCGAAGCTAAGACTGGGAGGGGCTATCAGGGAACCGCTGTTCTCTCACAGTGGGAAGCGCGTTCTTTTCCTTGCAGACTACTCGTATTCCGACGGTAGACGCACAACAATGACTGGTGCCGCACCATACCCCAACACGTTTCTTAATCTTTGGGAAGTGCAGGTTGTCACAAAGAAAGTCTCGCCGCTAACCAAGGGCGACTTCGGCTGGTACGTTCACGGATGGTCACCCGATGACCGATATGTCTGCGCAACCTATCAGACTGAGGCAGGCAGCCTAGACCAGGACAAGCCCATACCGGAAGACATCTATGTCTGGGACACGCTTACCCGACGGGGACGGAAACTTGCCCGTGTTCCGTTGGGTGTTGATGATGCTTTCTGGTCTCAAGATGGGAGCAGCATTATCTATCAGAGCGGCCCTGACTCTAACCTGTATTCCGTTCCGCGTCAAGGCGGCAAGTCTAGACTCCTACTTCGGGGAAAGGCCGGGCGATACGGGTATGCCTTCTCGCCGGACGGACGGAAGGTTGCGTACGTGGACACGGACACAGTGTATATTGCTGACGCGGACGGCGGTAAGCCCAAAGCCATCCTCAAGATGGTAAGGGATCAGCGTTCGGCGTACTCCCCTAAGCCAAGATGGTCGAGAGACGGTAAAAAGGTAGCTGTAGCGGTATTTGAGCCGACAGTGAATACTCAAGGCGTGACTAAGCTCCACGTGTACGACAAGGCTTCTGGAGAAGATAGAGTTGTGACAACCCTGCGGCAGGGCGTCAGTGACCTTATATGGTCAAGAGATGGCCAATGGCTATTACTGAAGACTGCACAGGAAGGTGATACCGAGAAGCCCGACCCAAAGACAGGCTGGCATACATTCCGCCGAGAAGGACTGTTAGCGGTTGCCACCTCCGACGGTCACGCAGTCACTCTGAAGGAACCGAACGAAGAGACAAGAGGGTTGGATTGGTTCGAGGTAACGAAGCAGGATGGCTGATACGCACAATCAATGCGACCAATGTGTGGCTCACCGTGGGTGTGGTGACCGACCGTGAGCCGCTTCCTTCCTAGATAGTTGATCGCGCCGTCCCAGGGCAATTCGGAGGCGTGAGGCCGAATATGGTTCGCTGTTCATCCCACAGCGCGGGCAACTGCTTCGTCAGCATCATCAGCGACAGTCCACTCGGCTCCTCACCCATCAGAATGGCTTCGACGATATCCGGCGCGAGGAGCGTGAGCCTGAGCAGGCGTGCCGCGAAGGACGGGTCCAGACCTATCTCCCTGGCCAAGTCAGAGATTGACCCGAACTTCCCCTCGTCGAGGAGCTTCTGCCACCTGTGCGCCCGGGCAATCGCTATGACGAGCGCCTCCTGGTGCGAAGGACGCATAGGGCTATCGGACGAAAACGCCTGTGGCAGGACCACTTCTTTCCTGCCTCCTCGCTTCTTCAGCGTGAGCGGCACATTTACCACTATGCCGTCATCATCGTGCTGAACAGTGACTCCGGTCAGCATTGGATATGGCTCCTCTCGTGTTGTCTTGCCGTTCCTTCGGCTGCGCTCAGGACATGGCCCCGGACCTCGGCCACGAGCGAGTGCAGGCCGTTGCCACGGATTCGGATGTTCATGCCGTCGACGTTTATGGTGACGCGCTCGACGAGCAACTGGACTATGCGCGACTGCTCCAGGGGGAAGAGTTCATCCCAGATCGGATCGAGCCTGCGCAGAGATTCCGCGACGTCGCGCTCGCTTACAAGTCGTGCCTCCATCCCCTGTATCTCATCGTCCACATCGCGGAACCTGCGCTGGGTATCGATGAACTCGTCGTTCGTCCGACGTATCTGGTCATTGGTCTCGCTGTCTGACGAGCCGGAGTCCAACAGCCTGGACGCGGCCTGCTTGAGTTCAGTAAGCCGCGATTCCAGTTCTGTTCTCTCGGCTCGCAGTTGCCCAAGCTCCTCTGCCTCAAGCTCACGCGTCGCCTGATAGGTCTGCGCTATCATCTCAGGTGACCTGAATATCGAGCGAAGCTGCTGGACGACGGCCCCCTCAATGTCGCCCGCAGGCACGGATCTGACCGGGCAGTTGCTGTGCCCTGTCTTGGATGCCCTGCCGCATGTGTAATAGCGGTAGTTCTTATGGGCCGTGCCGGTCGATACCGGGCTCATAGCCGTGTCGCACGCTCCACATCGGATCAGACCTTTGAGAAGCGCGGGAGCTTTGGCACGGACGTGCTGAGAGCGATGGCGCTTGTTGTTCTCTATAACCGAATGCGCCCGTTCCCATAGGTCTTTGGTGACAATAGCCTCGTGCTCCCCGGGGTAGGTCTTGTCCTTATGTGTCACCTCGCCGAGGTAAGTTCTGTTATACAGCACCCGGTAGATGTGTGCCTTGTTCCAGGGGTTGCCCTGCCGGAAGACGCCTTTCTTGGTCATCCAGGCTTTGGTAGTGATGCCCTTCTTGTTGAGTTCGTCCGCGATGGTCAGAGGCGACCCTATCTCCGCGAACCGCTTGAAGATGTGGCGAACCAGTCGCGCTTCGTCCGGATTGATCACAAGGCGCGTTTTCTCCGGGTCGACGTCATAGCCCAACGGTGGAGTGCCCCCGGTAAACTTGCCTTTCCGCTTGGCGGCAGCCACCTTGTCACGGATTCGCTCGCCGATGATTTCCCGTTCGAATTGAGCGAACGACAGCAGCACGTTCAGGATGAGACGTCCCATCGACGTGCTCGTATTGAACTGTTGGGTCACCGAACAGAACGACACACCGTTGCGGTCGAATGCCTCGATGATCTTGGCGAAATCCAAGAGCGACCGGGAAAGTCGGTCCACCTTGTAGACCACTACGCAATCGACTCGGTGGTTCTCCACGTCCTGGAGCAGCCGCTCAAGGGCCGGACGATCCATCGTTCCGCCGGAGAAGCCGCCATCATCGTAGTGTTGCGGCATGACGGTCCAACCCTCGTGCCGCTGGCTTACGATGAACGCTTCGGCGGCTTCGCGCTGGGCGTCGAGGCTGTTGAACTCCTGCTCCAAACCTTCTTCGGTGGATTTCCTAGTGTAGATTGCACATCGAACGCGTGGGGTAGTTATGCTCTGTGTCCTGCTCATAGACCACCCCTGCCTTTCTTCTCACGAGTCTTTTTTAGACCGAAGAAGGCGCGCCCGTTCCAGTGAGTGCCGGTTATCGCAGTCGCTATGG
>JBMFPI010000086.1:0-11247 GCA_049969195.1 Armatimonadota bacterium | reverse complement strand
CCGCAAGCCTGCGTTTGCCGGCGGCCTTTGGCGGCTCGATGAGTATCGGCTCCGGCTTTGGAGCTTCGGGGCCTCTAAGCCTGTTCGCGACTGTCGCGACCGCCACGTGTCCGTAACCTATGGCCGCGAGCAGGTCCTCGTCAGTCTGGAAGTTTAGGGCACGCGCGACTGCTTCAAGCTGCTCGCCCCTGGTCAGAAGGCGCACGTCGTGGCCGGTTCGCTCAAGTTCTTCCTCGAGCATCTGTCGGCCCTTAGCGACGCTGTCCGCGAAGTGCAGCTTCCTGTAGAATGCCTTTATCTTGTTGCGGGCGTGACCGGTCTTGGCGAATGTCAGCCAGTCGAGGCTCGGCTGGCTGGTGGAACGCGTGATGATCTCGACGATGTCGCCGTTGTTGAACTGATACGTAAGCGGCACAATACGGCCGTTGACCTTCGCCCCGACGCAGTGGTTGCCGACGTCGCTGTGGATGCGATAGGCGAAGTCTACAGGTGTCGAACCTGCGGGCAGGTCGATCACGTCTCCCCGCGGCGTGAACACGAACACCTGGTCCGTGAACAGGTCTTCCACCACGGTCTGCAGGAACTCGCCGGCGTCGCGCGCGTCGGCCTGCCAGTCGAATAGCTGCTGTCGAAGCCACGAAAGTTTCTTCTCGAACTCGTCCCCGCCGCGCAGGCTTTCCTTGTACTGCCAGTGCGCGGCCACACCGAACTCCGCTACCCGGTGCATGTCCCACGTCCTGATCTGCACTTCAAGCGGCTCGCCGCGCGGCCCAATCACTTTCGTGTGCAGAGACTGATACATATTTGACTTCGGCTTGGCAATATAGTCGGAGAAGCGATCCGGAATCGGCATCCACAAGTCGTGGACCAGACCAAGCGCGTGGTAGCAGTCGCCTACGCGGTCGACTATAATCCGCAGTGCTGAGAGGTCGTAGATGTCGGAGAAGTCTATTTCCTCCTTCTGCATCTTCTGATAGATGCTCCAGAGGTGCTTGGGTCTGGCTTGAATATATGCCTCGATACCTTCCTGCTGGAGGTGCATTCGGACCATCTCGACCGCCTCAGCCAGATCTTCCTCGCGCTCGGCACGGGTCCGCCTGACCTTTTCGGCAAGCTCTTCATAGGCCGCCGGGTACAGGTGCTTAAATGCCAGATCCTCCAGCTCCCATTTGATCCTCCATATACCCAACCGGTGCGCAAGAGGAGCATAAATCTGCATAGTCTCATTGGCCACTGTGCGCCGGCGGTCGGGAGGAAGTCCGTGAAGGGTCTGCATATTGTGGAGACGGTCTGCGAGCTTGATCACCATGACGCGCAGGTCGCGCGCCATAGCAAGGAATATCTTGCGCAGGTTTTCCGCGCTGCGTCTGAACTCGGCGCGTCGCTTTCTGGAGGGCTCCTCGGCCTCGGACTCCGACTCGACCTCGAAATCCGCCATCCTCAGCTTGGTGACCCCGTCTACGAGGCCTGCCACCTCGGCGCCGAATTCCGATTTGATGTCCTCCAGGCCGTAGTCCTGGTCCTCGACAACGTCGTGCAGAAGAGCGGCGGCTATACTGGCGGCATCCATCTCGAGCTCGGCGAGAGTCTGGGCCGCCGCCAGCGGATGCGTGATGTACGGGTCGCCTGTCAGGCGCTGCTGGCCCTCGTGCGCTCGGCGTGCGAACTCATAAGCCCGGCGGATTAGGTCTACGTCCGCATCGGGGTCGTATTCCGTGACCTTTCTGACAATGCTCTCGATATCCGACATTATCGCGTCTTCATCGGACGGCCCCGCACATATCACGTTGCCACGATAAGTGCATTCTCCGCGATTCTCGCGACTAGATAAAGAGCGTCGAATCGGCGAAAACGCCGGGTTTGGGTTCTATCGCAACAACGGCACATCTGCGTGCAGGACCGAAAGCCTTGGTCAATATACCTGTCCGGAGCGCAGTCTGCCCGACCAGCTCGGGCTCGTGAAAACGGTTACCCACGCGGGAGGATCAACACCCATCACGGCACGCGCAGGGCTTTCGCCACCAACTGGACCGAGTTGGCTCCGTTGAAGTCATTTATTCTTATACTATAGCACAGATCAACAAGTCCGCCAAGCTCAAGCGAGTCTGCCAGATCGCCCAAGCCGAAGCCGATGCAGTCAACCGGCGGCAGGTTCGGACCCTGCACGTGCAACTTCAGGTGCGAGCCGTCTCCCACGCGCTGTTTCTGTACAACGGCCATGTTTCGCGTCACGAAAAGCGGCTCAGGGTTACCCATTCCAAACGGCTCCATCAAGGCAACCGCGTCCGCAAGGTCCCTGCTGATTTCGGTGGGCGGGATTTCCGCATCGACCTCTATGCGCGGGACAAGCTCCTCCTCGGCGATAGCGGCAGACGCAACAACATTGATCCGCTCCTCGAACTCGTCAAGCTTATCGAGCCGAACGGTGATCCCGGCAGCCAGCGCGTGACCCCCGAACGTTTCCAGCAGATCCTCGCAAGCTCGCAGCGCCTCAAGCAAATCGAACCCGGGGACGCTGCGTGCCGAACCGGCCCCTAACCCGGCCGCCGAATCACGGCTGACCAGAATCGCAGGCCGACCGAATAGCTCACAGATCTTGCTCGCGGCAATCCCTATGACACCGCGATTCCACCCCTCTCTGGACAGTACCAGCACCCGCGCTCCCGCTTCCGCCTTCGGCTGCGCTTGTTCTATGGCCTCGGATACGATTCTTTCCTGCTCGGCCCGACGCTGGGCGTTGTGCCGCTCCATCTCCTGGACCAGAGCGCGTGCCTCGGCGTCCTCGCTAGTGAGAAGCAACCGGAGAGCCGCGGTTGCGTCGGCCATTCTGCCAGCCGCGTTGATTCGAGGACCTAGAACATAGGCAAGGTAATAAGCATTGAGCGGCTTGCCCTCGAGTCCGGTCGCCCTGATCATCGCGCGCAGGCCGACTTTCTTCGAAAGCGGGATCGTCCCGAGCCCGTGCCTGACGATGGCGCGATTTTCCCCGAGCAGCGGCACCACGTCCCCAACTGTCCCGAGCGCGGCGAGGTCGGTGAATCGTTTTATAAAAGCCTCCTCATCGTAGCCGAGCCTCCTGACCAGGCCCTGGGCAAGCTTGAACGCAACCCCCACCCCGGCCAGTTCGGGAAAAGGATATGCTGCGTCTGCGCGTTTGGGGTCGATGACCGCTGCCGCACGCGGCAGTTCCGGGCCCGGCTCGTGGTGGTCGGTGATGATCATATCGATGCCGGCCTCGCCGGCCCAGCGGGCGGTCTCGCAGGCGGTAATGCCGCAATCGCAGGTGACTATGAGCTTTACTCCGTCCCGGGCTGCGTCGACAACAGCGGCCGGCTTTATGCCGTAGCCTTCCCTGCGCCGGTGCGGCAGGCGATAGACTACGTTCGCCTTCAGCGCCCGGAGCGTTCGCACAAGCAAAGCCGTGCCCGTGACTCCATCAACGTCATAATCGCCGTAGACGCATATTCTCTCACCCGATCCGACGGCCGCAGCCAGTCTGTCGACGCCAATGTCAGCATCGGGTAGCAACGACGGATCGTGCAGATGCTCCAACGAAGGATGGAAGAAGTCGCGGGCCTCGTCGGGGGTCGTGACACCGCGGAGAACGAGCAATCGCGCTACGGCGGGCGGCAGTTGGGCCTCCTGCGCAAGCCTGGCGACCTGCGCCTCGTCGCATTCGACAACTACCCAGTCGGCACCATCAGGCATACCTCTACTTACGCGAAAGGCCCGCGGTTTCCCTGCTCACTAGTGGAAGCCGCGGGCCCCGGTTTCAGAACCTCTTCTTCTTACCCGTCTTCCGCTTGATCCTTGCCGGCCTGGGGCCTACCGGCGCCGCGGCCCCGGAATCTGAAGACGTCGGCTCCTCACCAGCCGCTTCTCCGTTCGTCACCGTCGGTGCCGTCGCAGCCACCGGCTCCGGCTCGACGGGGCCGGGAGTCGAACGGGCCACCAGCGTTTTTTCCTCGAATGCCTTTTTCTTCGGCTCTTTGGTCTTCGCGGCCAACTTCTCCCAGACGATCACTAGCGGGGTAGCCGTGAAGATCGACGAGTACGTTCCGATGATAATGCCCGCCATCAGGGCCACGTAGAAATGCCTGAGTAGGGGGCCTCCAAACGCGATCAGACACCCGAGAGTCAGGATGACGGTGAACGACGTGTTGATCGAGCGCGAGAACGTTTGCAGAATACTGCGGTTGCAGAGTTGTTCAAAACTCTCGCCGCGAAGCCGATGCTTCAGGTTCTCGCGGATTCTATCGAAGACTACGATTGTGTCGTGAACGCTGAACCCGATTATCGTGAGCACGGCGGTCACAAACAGGCTATCGATCTCCCATCCGGCGACCTTGCCCAGGATCGCAAACAACCCCAAAATGAACGCCGAGTCGTGCACGAGCGCGATGACTGCGCATGTTCCAAACTTGAACCCCGCCGCAATGCCGCCAATCGCGAATCGCGTGCTCAGGTAAAGCACTATAGCAACCGAGGCAATTATGACGGCAATGATGGCGTTAGTTGTCAGTTCTCTGCTGATGGTCGGCTCGACGGTGCTGACCGAATCGAACGTCTTTCTCGGTTCGCTCTCGTGAAGTATCGTGTAGGCGTCGTCCAGAGCCTTTCTAAGCTGCGCCCACTTATCGGGGGTAACAAACCGCAGAACAATCAGTGCAGTCTTGCTCTCCCCTCGCGGTTTCGGATCGGTTATGTTGGCGGTGCTATACCTGGAATATCGCGCGACCAGCTCCTGAAGCTGCTTCTCAACGACCGGCTCCTTGAACTCGATCTCCAGCGACCGGGAGTCCAGCCCGATCTTCTGATCCAGCTCGTTTCGGAGCGCGGCATCCTTTTGTTCGTCCAGAGGCGCGGTCTTGATAAACGCGACCTTTCTCTGGCCGTCGATTTTGGCCAATTGGACCTCCGGCGCTAAGCCCGGCGAGTACTTTGCCGCAATGGCTCGAACCTCCGTCAGCGAAACCGGCCGCACGAAGCTGGCCTGAATCGAGGTGCCCGACCTGAACTCAATGCCCTTCTTGAGGCCTGCCGTGCCCAGCACCACAAGACCGGGCACTATCAGACAGGCGCTCAGCAGGAAGTACCAGTTGCGCTTTCCAACAACGTCCAGCGTGCGACCCGACCTGGCAAACCAGCTCGTGCCCAGGCCGTACCACCTGGGGTTCTGCGCCCACTCCCAACCCACTAGCAGGTGTAGGATGGTCCTGGTTACGGTGATCGCCGTGAACATGCTGATGGCGACGCCGATGAGCAGTGTGAAGGCAAAACTCTGCACCGAGGGGCTTCCGTACCACATCAGGATCGCGCACGTGATGGCGGTGCACATATTTGAGTCGAAGATCGCCGTGAACGCTCTGGTGAACCCAGCATCGATTGCCGCCCGCAATGTCTTACCGCTCTTGAGCTCTTCCTTGAGTCGCTCAAATATCAGGATGTTGGCATCAACCGCCATACCGATGGATATGATCAAAGCCGCCATACCCGCGAGCGACATAGTAGCTCTTATGAGCATGAAAACGGCTATCACGAAAACCGCGTAGAGACACAGCGCGATGTCCGCGATGGCACCCGGCAGCCTGTAATAGATCAACATGAACACGATCACAGCGAGCAGCCCGATGATGCCCGCGACCAGGACTTTCTGAACGGTCTCCATACCGAGCGTGGGCTCGACTGCGTCCTTGGCTATGACCTTGAGCGGAACAGGCAGGGCACCGGCGTTAAGGTAGTCCGCCACCTGCTTGGCTTCCTTGAGGCTGCGGAAGCCGGTTATCTCAGCTTTGCCGGTCGGGATCGGTTCGTTGATGGAAGGGGCAGTCAGTAGCTTCCCGTCGAAAAACACGGCAAGGTAGTCGCCTACGTGCCTACGGGTGAACTCACGGAAAACCGCCGTACCTTCGCGGTTGAACTCAATGTTGACGACCGTCTGGTTGCGCGCATTCAAACCCGCCTTCGCATTGGGCAGCAGGTCCTTACCGGTGAGGATCGGCTTGTTGCGAGCCGTGTCAACAACCTTGCTGAGCACTTCCTCCGGCTGCTTGATGCTGTCGATAGTTTCACCAAGAGGCCCGGTGAAGATGTATCGGTCCTCCTCACGAACCACATTCGCCATTTGCCCATCGGGTTGTTGGCGTTCTGGACGTCCTTGAGGTAATAGAACTCGAGCGCTGCGGTAGACTTGATCTGCTCGAGCGCGCGGTCCGGGTCTCTGACTCCGGGGAGCTCAACGACGATTCGGTTTTCGCCCTGAACTACCACCACCGGCTCCGTCACCCCGCCGAGCCCCTTCACCCGGTTCTGAATCGTCTTGCGGATGGAGGCCATTTTTTCGAGGCGTCCCTCGTGGGTTTTCGGCCAGTCCTCCGGGTTCTTCGGATCGGCCTGCATCACCACCCGGATTCCGCCGGCGATATCCAGACCCTTGACCAGGGTCATGTTCGTAACGATGAGCACGGCCGCAACCGCCAGAATGATGACTAGAATGAAATACTTTTGATACCTAGACACTATGTGACCTCCCGGCGCGCCTCGCTATCCCTAACGTTATTCCACACAATATATAGGCCGGCGCATGCAACCGTCAGCATACCCCAGCCCAGCAGCACAACGCCAGTATGACACCGGTATTATATCGGTAACGACAGGTCGTGTCAACAAAGTTCGGACCGAGGTTCTTGCGATACGACGCAAACCCTCACCCCCGCCCTCTACCGTCGAGAGAGAGGGAACTAATCACCCTCACCCCCCTACCCCCTCTCGTAACAGGGAGAGGGAGTTCTATGCCTCCGAATGCACCGGGGTATGTTACCCGGGCCCATCCCGGGTTCCGGCGGGACATTGCCGACACGGCGCAACTGGCAACTGTCTGCTGAGCAAGGTGCGGGCAACATACTTGCCGCATCTGCGGCCGGGACGGCATGCCCCGAACGACCAAGATTCCACGCTCCCCAGCGAGACGGCAGAATCTCCAGAAACGTGGCTGTCGCAATACCCTGTGTGTACCTGTGCCATATTACTATAGGGCAGGGCGCTCCCCGGAAGTCGGGCATGCGGCTTCGGAGGAATCGGGTTTATATTGCAGTAAGGACAACTCAGGGCACGAGATCTTCGCGATAGAGCGTAAACCCGGTTTTTCGCCCCTTAACTTAGCGGGAGAAGTGAGATCAGGACGGGAAACGCGCCTATCGCAAATGCCCGTTGGGGGCTAGAACGCGCGGTATGACAAGACGAGAGCGACTGACGGCAACACTTCGAGGCGAGCCGGTCGACAGACCCGCCGTGAGCTTCTACGAGATCGGCGGCTGGCCTGCAGATCCGGACGACCCGGACCCATTCAATATTCACAACCATCCAAGCTGGCGGCCGCTGCTGGAACTTGCCGAAAACGAGACCGATCTGATTCGTGCGGTCCATCCCGTGATGAACACGCTGCCGGGGACGGAATCCGAGCAGGGTTTCAATGTGGAGAGCTGGATTGAGAACGGCTCGCTTTACACGCGCACCACAATTGACGTAGCCGGTCGAACGCTGACCTCTCTCAGTCGGCGGGACCCGGAGATAAAAACGGTATGGACCCTCGAGCACCTGCTTAAGGACGCCGACGATGCTCGCGCGTACCTTGAGATCCCGGACGAAATCTTTCTCAGGGAGCCGGACGCGAGCGGCCTGCCCGCCGCGGAAGAGGAACTCGGCGACAGCGGGATCGTGATGGTCGAGACAGCCGACCCGATATGCATGGCTGCAAGCCTGTTCTCTATGGCCGATTATACGGTGTTCGCTTTCACAGAGCGCGAACTCTTCCACAAGCTGCTTGAGAAGTGGGCACGCATTATCTTGCCGAGGGTAGAGAAGGTCGCAAGAGAGTTTCCCGGCCGCCTGTGGCGGATATGCGGACCCGAGTACGCGACCGAACCCTACCTGCCGCCCCAGCTCTTTCGGGAATACGTCGTCCCGTACACCGGGGCCATCGTTCAGGCTATCGAAAAGCACGGTGGGTTCGCACGCATCCACTGCCACGGAAGCATCAAGACCGCCCTTCCATATTTCGTGGAGATGGGTGCCAGCGCCATCGACCCGATTGAGCCGCCGCCTCAGGGCGACGTCGAACTCTCATACGTCCGGCGCGAATACGGTCGCGATCTCGTGCTCTTCGGCAACATAGAGGTATCCGCCATAGAAAACATGCCCCCGCGCGAATTCGAGAAGCTTGTAGCGCGCTCGCTGCGCGAGGGGACTGAAGGTGAGGGCAAGGGGTTCGTGCTCATGCCCACCTCCGCCCCGTACGGCCGCGTCATAACACCGACCACGCTGGCAAACTACCAGACGATGGTCCGGATGGCGAAGAGTTTTTCCGTCTGATTTCGCGTAAGATGTCGGCGCGCAAACAACAACTTATCGGCCTGTCGAGCCCAGAGATCGCTGCGCTTTGCCGGGAGCTGGGCCATCTGACTTACAGGGGCAGACAGATCGCGCGCTGGCTGTACCGGACGCGGGTGCGGGATTTCGACTCGATGACAGACATTCCCCGCGATCTCCGGCATAAGCTGGCGGAATGCGCAGATCTCACCCGCTCCCGCGTGTTGCGCGAGTCGCGTTCGAAAGACGGCACGACCAAGCTCCTGCTGTCTATGGCGGACGACGAAGCGATCGAATGCGTCCTGCTGCCCTACCAGGACCGCGTAAGCGTGTGCGTCTCCACGCAGGTCGGCTGCCCGGCGGGATGCATCTTCTGTGCCACCGCCTCGGGCGGGTTTGTTCGCAACCTGACAGCCGGAGAGATCGTTGAGCAGGTCTTGACGCTGAGCGACGTCCTAGGCCCCGGGGATCGCGTGACTCACGTCGTCTTTATGGGTATGGGCGAACCGCTGCTGAATCTGCAGAACGTGGTCAAAGCCGTCGACCTGCTGCATGATGGGGTCGGAATCTCAATGCGGAGAATGACCATATCCACGGTCGGTATAACCCCGGCAATCCGGAAGCTCTCTGAGCTCGATATGCAGCTCACGCTTGCGGTCTCGCTCCATGCGCCTGATCAGGAGCTGCGACGTAAACTCATCCCGATTTCGGCAAGATACCCGTTGGACGAGCTGATCTCGGCTTGCCGGGACTACGCGAACCGGACCAGGCGCCGCGTGACGTTCGAGTACCTCCTGCTTTCAGGAGTCAACGATAGCCCGAAACACGCGCGCGCTCTTGCCAGGCTGCTAAGGGGCATGCTGTGTCACGTGAACCTGATACCGTATAACCCGGTCGCGGGCAAGTCATTTTCCCGTCCGTCGGGACGCGCAATCACGGTGTTTCGTTCGATCCTGGAAGACTCGGGAGTAGCAGTTACCCAGCGCGTAGAACGCGGGCACGCCGTTTCGGCCGCCTGCGGGCAGTTGAGGAGACGGTGCTTGAAAGCACGAGCTCATGAACCTCTCCAAGAACCTGCCTCGGCGCCGGACTCAGGAAAAAACATGCCATGAAGGCTTCGTTGCTCAAGGTCGGGGTCTGATCGAACAGGCCCCGGGTAGCAGGCTTTTGCGATAGGCGCGTTTTTGAGGATTCTGGCACGTGCTGCGGTTCGGGAGCGGCCGGGACAGTCTTTGGTCGTAGCAGGCGGAGGTGAGTTCCCGACGAATAGCGCACCCTCACCCCCGCCCTCTACCTTCGAGGGAGAGGGAGTTCTATGCTTCCGGATGGACGGGCATACCCGGTGACAGGTTCCCGAAGCACGTTGCCGGCATAGTGCACCGGGCAACTGTCTGTTCAGCAAGGGGCAGGCAACATGCCCCGGCTGATCAGCGGCTACGCCGCCGTGCTATGCGACGCACATCACGCAACGATCCCGCCTGGAAAGCGCTGCATGATAAGCGGGTCGTGACCGGGAAGGATGACATCCCCTTCGGCCCGCAGCCTGGCGAGAGCTGCACGCGCCGAATCGGGATCGTCAGTGCGAATGGGAATGTCCTCTTCGAGGTTTCGGAACATATAGGCGACGTCTCCTGCAAGCACCGCCGTTCCCTTAGGAGTATCGATTGCGATACCCTGGCTGCATTCGGAGTGGCAGCCCAGCCAGAAAGTGCGTATCCCGGGGAGAACTTCTTCGTCCTCAACCAACCGAAGGCTCTCCGGCCACCGCGCCGCGAGCGCGGAGATCATATCTTTCGGAACGCCTCCCGGTAGAGCCGCCGCGAAGCCTCGCCGGTTGACCACGAGCTGGGCGTTTCGGAACAAATCGTAGTATCCGATGTGGTCGGCGTGCATGTGGGTCAGAAACACGTGGGAGACGTCGTCCGGGTTTACGCCGGCGTTCGCCATCAGCTCCGGAGTCCTCTCGCCGGGGGCCTGGACAATTCCGCCGGGAATGTACTCCGCGGTGGCCCGGTGGAACTCCTCAAGTTCCTTCGGCCCCGTGTCCACGACGATGGGGCGCTCGGCGCCCGCTATCAACCAAACGTAGAGAAAAAACACGCTGGTGTTCTCGTCCCACACCTCGGAGTATGTGATGTAGTTCCGAACGCGGCACTCGCCGCACTTCAGCGCCCGCAGATGGTATGTCACTGTCTAGGTTCGCGCGATAGGCCCGTTTTCGGCTGTTCTCCCGCTAAGCCAAAGAGCTTACAATTCCGGAAAACGCGGGGTTTACGTTCTATCGCAAATGCCTCCGTTCTTGACTCGTTGCACACACTGACGACACATGCTATCATCTCAAGACCAGCAGCACAAGGTGGCCGGAGATGAGAGGCTGTTGCGACAGGCGCGTTTTATCGCAACGGTTCGGATATTGAGGAGAATATGAACACACCCGATCTCATCGAACGCGCGCGCCAAGTAGTGATGGGAGGTGGACAGGGGCACAAGCGCCCCAGCGACATACCGGGATATCCCGCGTTCGCTGTGCGCGGCGAGGGATGTTGATTCTGGGACAACGAGGGTAGCGAGTCTATCGACTATCTCTGCGCATTTGGTCCGATCCTTCTCGGCTACGCGCACCCAGCGGTCGACGCCGCAGTTAAGAGGCAGATCGATCAGGGCGTCATATTCAACGTCCCCCACCCACTCGAAATCGAACTTGCCGAGCGGCTTGTTGGTCTTATACCCTGCGCAGAGATGGTGGCCTACTTCACCGGGGGCTCCGGCGCCACAAGTGGAGCGGTGAAAGTAGCTCGCGCCTAGGTAGCGTACCATCCTCTGTGTAAAAAGGTTTTGAGGTAGGTAAGGCGCATCCCTCTTTCTAAGTTGCGGATGAAT
>JBMFPI010000085.1:0-11458 GCA_049969195.1 Armatimonadota bacterium | reverse complement strand
CGGGAGAGTTGCCGCCTGAGATGAGCCTGGTTGAGGTGCTGACTCCGAACGTGTTCCTTTCGGCACTGAAAAAAGCCGAAGGCTCGGATGCTGTTGTGCTGCGCATGTTCGAGGCCCAAGGGAAGAAAACCACCGCCAGGGTCAGGCTGGCCGGAATCGTCAAGCCAGGCGCCGCGGCGGTTGAAACCGACATTCTTGAGCAGCCCCTCGCCAAAAACGGCGCGAAGCTCGACGGAGACATCCTCACCGTGACGATCCCGGCTTATGGGATCGCTACGGTAAAGATCGGCTGATCGAGGTCATTGCGGTAGACCGCTAAACCCGTCGCTTTCGGCGATTCGACGCTCCTTGGCTGAGTAGGAGAATCGCCGAAAACGCGCCTACCCTAGAAGCCTGAGGGTACGAGGTATGCTCCGCGGCGGGCGGCAAGCCGCAGGAACTTTGAGCCGGGGTAACATGCCCCGGCTCATCGTAACGCGAGACATACCCCGGCCCGCCGACAAACATAGTCCTGAACTCAGACGGCAACTACGAAATGACCGACCCGAACAAAGAGCGTTTTGATGCCGCGGCAAGAACCTGGGACGAAAACCCCGGCCGCGTGCTGCTTGCAGAGGCCGTAGTCGGGGCGATTCTGAGGCGCGTCCCCGTCTGCCCCGAAATGGAAGCCCTTGACTACGGCTGCGGAACCGGCCTGGTGACGCTTCTTATCGCCCCGCGGGTGCGGTCGATTCTGGGCGTGGATATATCCGAGGGCATGGTCTCGGTACTGCGCGAGAAGATCGACTCGCAGGGCATCCCCAACGTCAGCACGGCCATCCTGGACCTCCGACGTGACCCGCCGCTCGATCGGCGTTTCGATATGATCACAAGCTCGATGACCATGCATCACATCGACGACCCGTCACAGGTCGTCGGCAAACTTGCGGCAATGCTCAGGCCCGGCGGGTGGCTGTGCATTGCGGACCTGGACGCCGAAAGCGGTGATTTCCACGCGGACAAGACCGGCGTTCACCACGCTGGTTTCGCCCGTGATCGCGTGCGGGAGATGTTCGAGGCGGCGGGTCTCGAATCGATCACCCTGGACACGGCGTACGTGTTCAACAGAGAGATTGAGGGTGTTTTGCGCGAATTCCCGGTTTTTCTTGCTTGTGGTTGCGCCCCGATGAAACATCTTCTACAATAGTCACGATACACCGGGGCGCCGCCCGGTCAATGCGAGGGGGACAATGAAGATGCGAACCATCCTCGCCACGGCCTTTGTGGTCGCGGCAGCATGCGCCACCGTTTCGTGGACGGCCTGCGCGGCTCCGCCGTCGGAGCCCGTTCAGAAGATCAAGGTGCTTATGGAGGTCGGGGGGCCTTACCACGACAATCCCGCACTCTACGACATGCTCAAGAAGCGGCTCGAAGGCACAAGGCAATTCGTCCTCGACGTCACCGATAACCGCGATGAAATGGCCCAGCCCGCGATCAGCAAGTATGACGTTGTGCTCATCTACACCACGAGCGGTGCGCTCACCGAGGCTCAGGAGAAAGGGCTTACCGGCTTCGTCGAGAACGGTGGGGGAGTAGTCGGCATTCACTCGGCCACGGATTCGTTCAAGAACTCTGACGCCTACTGGAAGCTCATGTGCGGACAGTTCGCAGGCCACGGGAGCGGCACGTTCAAGGTCAAGATCACGGGCAAGAGCCACCCAATCGTAAAAGGTATGTCCGCGTTCGAGATCACCGACGAGACCTACGTGCATAAGTGGCATCCCGAGTCAAAGCCCATCGTGCTTATGCGCCGTGAGGAGGACAACGAGCCGGTCTCGTGGGTCCAGTACTACGGCAAGGGCAGGGTCTTCGTCACCGGCCTCGGACACGGCAAACCTGCCTGGGAAAACCCTGCTTTTCAGGAGATGGTCGAGCGCGCGCTCCTGTGGGCTGCCCGTCGGCTGAATCCGTAAGTCAGGTGCTGCTCCGCTCGGGATGTCATTTGTCATTTCGAGCGCCCGGCGCCGCGGCGTCGCAAACCGGAGGGTTGCTATGCGCATGGCAGTAATACTTTGTGTGTTGCTAATGACTCTGGCAGGAGGTGCAAGTGTGGGCGCAGGGGAGTATGCGGTCGAGAAGGTCTCAGGCGGGTACAAATTTACTGAAGGTCCAGTATGGAGTCCGAGAGGGAGTCTTCTTTTCAGCGACATCCCCGCAAACCGGATCTACGAGATAAGCGCTTCGGCGCTGCCCGCCCGTCCCGATGCTGCCGCGACGGTCTTCCGCGAGCCTTCGGGGAACTCCAACGGCCTTCTGTTCGACCGCGAAGGGCGGCTGATAGCCTGTGAGCATGGCAATCGCAGGGTCACCCGCACCGAGAAAGACGGCACTATCACCGTCCTGGCCGACAGGTACGAGGGCAAACGTCTCAACAGCCCAAACGACGTCGTGGTGAAGTCGGATGGCTCAATCTATTTTACTGACCCGACCTACGGGATCAAAAAGGAAGAACAGGAGCTGGACTTCCAGGGCGTCTATCGCATCAAGCCAGACGGTAAGCTGGAGCTGTTGGTGAAGGACTTCAGCATGCCTAACGGTCTGTGCTTTTCGCCCGATGAGCAACGGCTGTATATCGCGGACTCGGCGTCCGAACTGAGCCATATACGGGTTTTCGACGTCAAACCCGACGGCACGCTCACCGGCGGCGAGGTCTTCGCCAGGACCACCAAACCCGGCGGCCCAGACGGGATGAAGGTCGATCTCAAAGGCAACCTTTACGTTGCCGGTCCCAGCGGCGTCTGGATTTTCGACCCTGCGGGCAAGCGCCTAGACATCATAGCCACTCCTGAGACCCCCGCCAATATCGCCTGGGGGGACACGGATGCCAAGACGCTCTACATCACGGCCCGAACCAGTGTCTACCGAGTGCGACTGGAGAGCGGGGGCAAGCTCGCGTGGTGAGGGCGCCGGGTCGGTATTGCGGAAGTTATTGCCATAGAGCCAGAACCCGGCGTTTCAGGCGACTTGACGCTCCTAAGGTAAGTGGGAGAGGAGGCGACGGAAACGCACCTATCTAAAGGACCACGTGCCCATCATGGGCTCGTTCGCCGCGTTGGGCGATCCGACGCGCTCGCGCCGCTTGAGAAGATAACAAGGAGGGGTCTATGCGCGGGATAGCTTTTCTTCTACTGCCCACGTTCGCGTGCGCCGGCGCGCACGCAGCCAGAGCCGGGAGGGGACCGATGCTCTCTTGTGAGACCTACAGCCTCAGAGACTATATGACCGACGGCAGGCTCGACTATCTCACCGTGCCCGCCAAACTCAAAGAACTGGGCATCCGGGGTGTTACGTTCAACGATATCTGGATGAAGTCGTGGGAGAATGCATACCTCGACCAGATCAAGAAAGCGTGCGCGGACGCGGGAGTTAAGATCACGGGCCTGATCTGCGAGGGGAACCTGGCCACGCTCGACGACGATGCCTGGAATAAGCAGATTGCTATGGACGAGATGAAGATGCGGGCCGCGGCGTATCTCGGCGCGCCGATTGTGAGGTTGAACCTTGGCGGACTCGGCGACGAGCAAAAGGATGACACAATCGGCGCCGAACGGGTTATAGCCGCGTTCAAGAAGCTGCTCCCGCTTGCGAAAGAGCTCAAAGTCAAGATGACCATCGAGAACCACGGCGGGGTAAGCAAGAAGGCCGACACGATACTGAAGGTGATCAAAGGCACTGATCCGAAGTGGGTCGGGGCGTGTCTGGATTTCGGCAACTGGCCCGCACAAAGCCGCTACGCCGAGTGTGCCAAGCTCGCGCCATATGCCTACCACGTCCACGCCAAGACGCACTCCTTCGACGACAAAGGAGAAGACATCAACAAGGACTACAAGCGGCTTCTGCAGATGTTGAAAGACGCCAATTACAAATACGCCGTATCAATCGAGTTCGAGGGCCCCGGGGACCAGTTGGAGGGCGTCACAAAGACACGCGACCTGATACTAAAGTACTGGCCCGAGCTCGGGAGATAACTCCGGGTCGTTAATCGCCCGGGGCATATCGGCCTCAGCCAGACTGCCGGACCACAACGTAAACGGGGCGTCTTTGGGCGATTTGACCCTCCTGAAGTAAGCGGCGAGAACTGCTGGAAAACGGGCCCATCAAAATAACCCGATTTAGAACTCCCTCTCCCCTCGCGGGAGAGGGCAGGGGTGAGGGGGTCAGATGCGTTGGGAACTCAGGTCCGTCCGCTACCACAGCAACCTGCGCCCACCGGTTTCCGAAGCGTAGAAGTAGCTGCCGCGCAAGAATGACGCACCTGCCCCCAGGCAAAGTTGCCCGGCATTTATACGGATCACACCGCCGCCGCCTCCGGCTCGGCCTCAGGCGCACGCTCCTTCTCCGGGTCCTTGAAGAACAGCAGGAACGCGAAAGCACACAGCACGGTCAGAACGCACGGCACCAGGAACACTTTAGTCCACGCCTGCACATCCGCCGCCGGGTTGAACACCTTCATAACCCAACCCGTGAACTGCGTCCCGAGCCAGTTGCCGATCCCGAGCGTCACGAGCGTGAGCAGACTCTGCGCTGACGCTCTTATGTCCTTCGGCGCAACCATATCGACGAATATCTGGCTCACCACGAAGAAGAACGTGTACCCGAACCCGTGCAGCGCGAGCGACGCGACCACGAGAGGCTGCATCACGGCGAGCGGGCCGACAGGTCCCATCGCGAAGACGACGTATCTGAGCGGCCACGCGATCACCCCGAGCGCCAGAGTCTTGCGCACGCCGAGCCTACGCAGCGCAAAAGGCAGCAGGAGCCACATCGCGACGATCTCGGCGCCCTGCGCCGCCAACGCCATCGTGAGCGGGACCCTGGCATGCGATATCTTCATGGCTTCCTCGAGGAACTTGGCTGTCGGGCCATAGTAGAACTGCAACTCGGTGGTCACAACAAACGCAATGAGCATGAACACGAGGAAGTTCGAGTTCTTAAGCAAAACGAACGCCTCGCGGAATGCCAGCGGGTCAGCGGCTTCCTCCTTCGCCGGCGGGGTATGGGGCAGGAAAAGGCAATAGACGCCCATTACCAGGCTTAGCACGCCGGACAACATCAGACAGTCCGCCACGCCTTTCGGCACCCCGACCGAGCGCCACAGGCTGAGCAGCAAGCCGGCGCAGATCCAGCCGATCGTCCCCCACACTCGTATCTTGCCGAACTGCTTCTCATCGCCTATGTGGTGGAACCCGAGGCTGTTTGTCAGGGCTAGAGTCGGCGCATACAACAGCGAGTACAGTCCCATCAGGAGCGTCATGCTGCGGAACCCGGTCGTGCGCGAGGCCGCGATCATTACGGCGCCGCCCGCCAGGTGCACGACTGCCAGGAACCACTGGGTGGGCACCCATCGGTCAGCGATCTGGCCGCCGGTGAACGGCGCGAGAATGCAAGCCAACCAGAGAAGGCCGAATATGAACGCGGCCTGCGGGTCGGTCATTCCCGGCCCGCTCGGAGGTTTGCTTGTCAGGAACTCCCATAAGAATGGCGCCCACGCCCCCCATATCGCATATTGCAGGAACATCATCGCGCTGAGTCGAATCCGCACACTCCAGGTCATTAAAACCCCTCCTGATTTGGCCGCGTGGTATCAGCCTTGCGGCAGTCGTCGCGAGCCCGTCAGCTCTGCGTTAGCCGACACCGTCTCGCTTTCCTGCATAGCGACTGCGTGGACCGCCCCAGCATTTGCAGGAAACCCCACCCCTGCCGGCTAAGGAATATCTTTAAAGGTCGTTGTGATAGAACGCAAACCCGGCGTGTTCAGCGATCCGACGCTTCTCAATTAAGCGCGAGGATCACCTCAAACGCGCCTATTACAACAGCCCGATGTAGAGCTCCCTCTCCCCTCGCGGGAGAGGGCAGGCGTGAGGGGGTCAGATGTGCCAGGGTTTCAGGTTCACCCCCCACAAAGGCATCCTGCCCACAGCCGTTTTCGAAGCGCGGAGAGCCGGGGAGTCCCCGAACACGCGTATATGGCAATAGCCTGCCACGCGGAGCGCAATAGATAGTATGACCAGCCGAGAACGCGTCAAACGCTGCATAACCTACACCAACCCGGACCGCTGCCCGATGACGCTACCGGAGCCCTATCCCAACGACATCTGCAGCGCCGGCATCTCTGCCGATCCCGACTGGAAGCCGTGGCGAGTGTGGGAAACCGTTGACGGGGTCCGTCAGTGGGAGGATGAATGGCACAATGTCTGGAGATGCCTACCAACCACCTCGCGCGGCGAGGTCGTTGAGGGCGTTATAAAGGACTGGTCTGAGGCGCCATCCTACCAGATGCCGCGCATGGACCTGCCTCTGCGCTACGACAAAGCCCGCGAGACGTTTGCCGCCAACCCCGACCGATACCATCTCGGCCACCTCCCCGGCTTTCCGTTCGCGATTATGCGATACATGCGCAAGATCGAGGTGTTCCTCGCCGACGTATTGCTTTATCCTGAAGAAGTGAACGCCCTGCAGCGTAGGGTGGTGGATCTACTGAAGCGCTGTCTCGACCAGTGGGCAACCACCGACTGCGACGGCGTGATATTTGCCGAGGACTGGGGCACGCAGGAGCGGCTTCTGGTCTCGCCCCGGCTGTGGCATGAGATGTTTGAATGGGGGTTCCGCGAGATCGTGGGCTACGCGAGATCGCTGGGGATCGACGTCTGGATGCACTCTTGCGGCTACATCAAGGACATCATTCCCACCCTGGTCGATATCGGCATCAAAGTTCTCCAGCTCGACCAGCCCACGCTCTCAGGCCTCGACTTCCTCGCAAAGACCTGTCATGGAAAGACCGCGATCTGGTCCCCGGTCGATATCCAGCGCGACCTGCCGACCGGCGACGAAGCGTATATCCGCGCCCGCGCTCGCGAGCTGATCGACAAACTCGGGTCCAACGGAGGAGGTTTCATTTGCGGATACTACGGCGACGTGAGATCGCTTGCCGTCGAACCCGAGTGGCAGATGTGGGCTTGTGATGAGTTCTACAAGTACGCGACCGGCCACGGATAGTGAGCGCATCTGACGGGTCCGGACGCGCCGGGATGTGCTCTCCCCGACCTGTTTGGCGGCCGCACGCTGCTGTCTGCCTAATCCCGTCTGGCCGTCACCTTCACAGGACGCCGGCATCACCCCCGGACAATCACGAAGAATGACCTCCGGGGCAGTACACACCTCAACGCTCAGGCAAAGGATCGAGGGGCGCCGAGCAAGCGCTGCTTCTTTCAGGCTGTTGCGGCAGTCGTATTTTCCGCCATTCTCCCTCTCAGTCAAGTAGCGTCGAACGGCCGAGAACATCGGGTTCGCGCTCCATCGCAACGACCTTTACTTCCTTGCAGTAGCAGTCTCCTCTAAGAGCGCGTTGAATTCCCTGATGTTCTGGCACTTGCTCTCGGCCTCGTGGCGGTCCACGATGCCTTTCTTGACGAGCATTGCAAGATACTGATCCAGGGTCATCATGCCGTGCTTGGAACCCGTCTGGACCATAGACCCGATCTGGAAAGTCTTTGCCTCACGAATCAGGTTGCGGATGGCGGGAATGGCGACCAGGGTTTCAAATGCAGCCACGCGGCCCTTGCCGTCCTTTCTCTTCACGAGTGTCTGCGAGATCACGCCGATAAGGTTGACAGCGAGCTGCATGCGCACCTGTTGCTGCTGATACATAGGGAACACGTCGATCACGCGGTCGATGGTCTGCACGGCGTCGGGCGTGTGCAGCGTTCCGAACACCAGGTGGCCCGTCTCCGCGGCGGTGATGGCCAAGTGAATGGTCTCCAGGTCGCGCATCTCACCGACGAGAATAACATCCGGGTCCTGCCTGAGCACGTACTTAAGCGCGTTGGCGAACGAGAGGGTATCCGTATCCAGCTCGCGCTGGTTGATGATGCACTGAATATCCTCGTGCAGGAATTCGACAGGGTCCTCGACGGTGACGATGTGGCAGGGAATGTTCTTGTTGATATAGTCAATCATCGCCGCCTGGGTTGTCGACTTGCCCGAGCCGGCTGGCCCCGTAACGAGCACCAGTCCCCTGGGACGCTCTGCAAAGTATTTGCAGACCGGAGGCAACATCAGTTCCTCCATCGTCTGGATCCGGATCGGAATGACACGAAAGACAATACCAACGTTTCCTCTCTGGATGAAAACGTTCACCCGGAATCGCGCGAGCCCCTCGATCACGTATGCCATGTCGAGCTCCCACTCTTCCTCGAACCGCTTCCTCTGCGCCTCGGAGAGGATGCTGTAGGCAAGGTCTCTTACCTCGTCGGACGAGAGCGGCGGCACCTCCTCGACGGGCATCAGGTCGCCGTAGATTCTGATCAACGGGCGGCTGTCCGCCTTAATGTGCAGGTCCGAGCCGTCGCGCTGGACCGTCAGGTGAAGCAGTTCGTCAATCGAGGTTCTGCTCATCTTGCCCCCCTGGGCGCCATCTGCAGCATTCGCGAGGCGAGCTGCTCGAAGTCGCGCGGGTTCGACGACTTCACGATGGCATCCTCGTATGCAATATATCTCTTACGCAGAAGATCGATCAGATACTGGTCGAGCGAGATCATGCCGTACTCGCTGCCGGCCTGTATGTCGGAGTAGATCTGGTGGGTCTTGCCCTCACGGATGAGCGTTCGGATCGCCGGCGTCGCCACCATGACCTCAAATGCGGCGATGCGACCCTCGATATCCCGCCGCGGGAGAAGTGTCTGGGAAATGATGGCCTGGATCGTGACCGAAAGCTGCATCCTGATCTGGTTCTGCTGTTCCGGCGGGAAAACGTCGATCACGCGGTCGATGGTCTGAGGCGCGTCTGTCGTGTGCAACGTGGCAAATACCAGGTGGCCGGTTTCCGCCGCCGTGATCGCCAGCGATATGGTCTCGAGGTCTCTCATTTCCCCGACTAGGATCACATCGGGGTTCTGCCTCATCACATGCTTCAAGGCCGCCGCGAATGTGTGCGTGTCGATCTCGATTTCCCGCTGGTTGATCTCGCTCATCTTGTCCTCGTGGACGAACTCGATCGGGTCCTCGATGGTCATAATGTGGCAGCGGCGGTTGCGGTTGATATGATCGACCATCGCGGCGAGCGTGGTGGACTTGCCCGAGCCGGTCGGCCCTGTCACGAGCACCAGCCCCCTCGGCCGCATGCAGATCTCTTTCGTTATCGGCGGCAGCATTAGCTCGTCGATTGTCTTGATCTTGACCGGGATAGATCTGAGTACGGCGCCCATCTTCCCGCGCTGTCGGAAACAGTTGACCCTAAACCTCGAGACGCCTTTTATCTCGTAGGAGAGGTCGAGCTCCATAAACTGCTCGAAGCGCTTCCTGCGTTCCTCGCTGAGGATGGGGTACAGGAAGTCCTCGACGCGCTCTACGACGGGATAGTCTGTCCGGATAAGCTTGCCGTGCACACGGAAAACAGGCGGCTCCCCGACCCTGAGATGCAGGTCCGACCCCTCCCGCGAACACAGGTCACGCAGCAGATCGTCTAAAGTGATTGGCACGACACATCACCTCCGCAAATCCGCGGTCAAAAGCCGTCAATGTCCAATCGCGGGTCGTCGCGATGGAATGCAAACGCGGCGTTTTCCGCGATTGCACTCTCCTCGACGAAGCGGCATGATCGCCGAAAGTACGGCTATCGCGACTTCCCGAACGTCTTGAACCGACTCCCGGGAAATGACTACTGTCTCCTCATCATCTGCTTGAGC
Organism: Armatimonadota bacterium; assembly: GCA_049969195.1. Taxonomy (GTDB): domain Bacteria; phylum Armatimonadota; class UBA5829; order UBA5829; family UBA5829; genus CALJES01. The sequence goes on along the minus strand of JBMFPI010000085.1, from coordinate 1,736 downwards.
TCCGTCACGTTGCCCGCGTTGGCCAGGGCTTCTTCTTCGGAGATTATGCCCGCCTTGAACAGCCGATCCAGGCACTGGTTCATCGTTTGCATGCCCCAGAAACCGCCCTCGGCGATCGCCTGATGAATCTGACCCGATCGGCCCTCTTCCAGCAGCTTAGCAATTGTCGGGTTGGCGATCATTACCTCGACCGCGGCCACGCGCCCGGGGCGATCGATCCTGGGAATCAGTTTTTGGGAGATGACGCCTTTCAGCGATACGGACAATCGCATGCACACCATCGGCTTGTCGTGCGGCGGGAACATGTTCATTACGCGGTCGAGCGTCTCCGCTGCGCTGCAGGTGTGAACGGTCGAGAAAACCAGGTGGCCAGTCTCGGCCGCCGCAAGCGCTACGTTCATCGTTTCTACATCGCGCATCTCACCGATGAGGATCACGTCCGGGCTCTGCCGCACCACATACTTGAGCGCGTCGGTGAACGAGTCGGTGTCGATCCCGATCTCGCGCTGGTTTACGATGGCCTTTTTGTCCTGGTGGACGAACTCGATCGGGTCCTCGATGGTCACGATGTTGCAGCGGCGGTTGGAGTTGATCAGGTCAACCATAGCCGCCAGCGTGGTGGATTTGCCGCAGCCGGTCGGCCCGGTCACAAGCACCAATCCCTGCCGCTGGCGTGCCAAGTCCGCCACCGCCTGAGGCATCCCGAGCTCTTCGAGGGTGTAGATCTGAAGCGGTATTATGCGCAGAACCATCCCGATAGTCCCGCGCTGCTGGTAGACGTTTGCCCTGAACCGCGCCACGCCCTCGATAGTAAACGCTAGATCGAGTTCATGTCTGCGCTCGAAACGCCCTATTTGCTCGTGGTTCATGATGCTGTAGGCGAGCTCCTGGGACTCCTCCGCTGTCAGCGGGGGATAGTCGTCCAGGTTGGTGATCTTGCCGTCTACGCGCATCATCGGGGGAGAGCCGACCTTCAGAAAGATGTCCGACGCCCTCACCGACGCCGCCTTTTGTGCCATTTCCTTGAGATCCATCTACCGCTCCTTGCTGTGTCTGCTGAGACGCGACGCTGCGAGGTAGACAATCGCGGAAGCCGCGGCGGCCAGGCCGACCCCGACCGCGACCCTCGCTCCGGCGGCCAAACCGTGCGACCGTCTTGCCGGCGGCTTCGGCTGAACGAGGGGCAGCCCGAGTCGGCGGAAACTGCTGTCCTTGACACGCACCCGGTACAGGTACGAATTGCCGCTGCGCTTCAGGTTTATCTTAACCCATTTGTTCTCGAACTCCTTTAGACCGCGAAAGGTGAACTTCGAGCATACAAGGTAGTTGACCTCGAGGGAACGGAACCTGCGCAGGGCTGAAACGAAAGGCTCCAGCGGCAGCGTGCCGTCGGTGGTACTTGCAAGAGGAGGTGTCCGAAAAACGGAGCTGGTGGTTGGCCTTCCACCGGGCGTGTGTGAGCTTGCCGTGGTCACCCTGGCGTCCCGCACCAGCCAGGCGGTCTCGCGAACTAGGGCGTCTATGTCTTTGAGGGCCTGTTTCTTGGGGATTTCGGTAGCATAATTGATCGACACCTGGTCGAACGGGCCTATCCCGCTCAATACGAGGACCAGCACGTCAGGCGAGAAGTGTTCCGCGTTCGGCTTCGCTGCCGAGACGGCGGCAGCCGCGAGTAAAGCGAGGGCAAACGCAAGCAACGCCTGCCGGAGCACAGCCTTGGGGTGGGGAAGGTCAGG